>DATDCF010000146.1:0-2615 GCA_036524475.1 Acidimicrobiia bacterium
ATCGTCAGGGTCCAGTTCTGGGGCGACGAGGTGGAGCGCATCATCAGGCTGAATCCGGTGACCGGAGAGGTGGTCGAGGAGCTGTCTGAGCTGTTCGTCTTCCCCGCCACCCACTATGTCACCGAGCGGGAGCGCATGCTCAAGGCGATCGTCTCGATCGAGGAGGAGCTGAAGAATCGTCTCTTCGAGCTGGAAGGCAATGGCAAGATGCTCGAGGCGCAGCGTCTCCGGATGCGGACCAACTACGACCTGGAGATGATGCGTGAGGTCGGGTTCTGCTCCGGGATCGAGAACTACTCACGTCATCTCGATGGGCGCACCGCAGGAGAAGCGCCCTACACACTGCTCGACTACTTCCCCAAGAACTACCTGACCATCATCGACGAGTCTCATGTGACCGTGCCTCAGATCGGCGGACAATACGAGGGCGATCACTCCCGGAAGGAGGTCCTTGTCGAGCATGGCTTCCGTCTCCCGTCGGCCAGGGACAATCGGCCGCTCCGATTCGACGAATGGCTGGATAAGGCAAACCAGATCGTTTTCCTTTCCGCCACACCATCCGACTTCGAGGTATCTCGCTCCACCCAGGTGGTGGAGCAGATCATCCGGCCCACCGGCCTCATCGACCCCGAAGTGATGATTCGACCCACCAAGGGCCAGATCGACGACCTGCTTCACGAGATCAGAGAACGCGCCCTCCGGGAGCAGAGGGTGTTGGTGACGACGCTCACAAAGAAGATGGCTGAGGACCTGACCGACTATCTGTTGGAGATGGGCGTCCGGGCCCGGTACATGCACTCCGAGATCGACACCTTGGAGCGGGTGCAGATCATGCGGGAGCTCCGACTCGGAGATTTCGACGTCCTCGTCGGGATCAACCTCCTGCGTGAGGGCCTCGACCTGCCCGAAGTGTCGCTGGTGGCCATCCTCGACGCCGACAAAGAGGGGTTTCTTCGTTCCGAGACCTCATTGATCCAGATCATCGGTAGGGCGGCGCGAAATGTCGACGGTCAGGTCGTCATGTATGCCGACAACGTGACCGAATCCATGAAGCGGGCGATCAACGAGACCAACCGCCGTCGGAAAGCCCAGTCGGAATGGAACGCGGAGCACGGCATTGACCCGCAGACGGTGAGAAAACGAGTGTCCGACATACTTGAATTGGTTCAGTCGGAGGCTCCGAAGGGCGATAGAAGAAGACGCGAGGTCGAGCCGCGGAGGCCGATCGATCTCGAGGGCGACGACCTGACCAGGCTCATCATGAGCCTGGAGGACGAGATGCATGAGGCAGCCAAAGAACTTCGATTTGAGTACGCCGCGCGCTTGCGTGACGAGGTCAATGAACTCAGGCGCGAGCTTCGCGAAGTCGCCGAGGCCGGTTGACACTTCAGAGCTGACCTTGCCGTCGGTGGCCATTCAGCCAGAAAGCGCATGCCGTCGGTGAAAACGATTGAATCCCCGACTATTCCTTCGCCTGAGCTCGCTAGGCGCCGCGTCCTAGACAACCCTGCGTTGGCCTGGGCGTTGCTGGTCGTCGGGCTCCTCGTTCTCGCCAGGCTGGCTTTCAGGGGCTGGATCCCTCACGACGAAGGAACCCTGGGCCAGGCGGCTACACGGGTCTTGGGCGGCGAAGTGCCCCATGTCGATTTCCACGACACCTATGGTGGCCTTCAGGCCTACGCCCACGCCGGGGTCTTTTCTCTGATTGGCGAGAGCATCCGCAGCCTGCGGATTGCGAACATTGTCGTGGCCGCCGTAGCCGCGTACGCCTCGTTCACGATTGTCCGTCGAGTCCAGCCAGTGGTTGTAGCAGCGTCCGCCGGTGTAGCCGCAATGCTTGTCGGATTCGCGGTGTATCCCGCCTCGATGCCCTCTTGGTGGAATGTTGCCCTCGGCCTCGCCTCAGCCGCGCTTGTCCTTCGTTGGCTCGATTCGAGGAACTCGACGCTTCTAGCAGCGGCTGGCCTGCTGACAGGTGTCAACTTCTTGGTGAAACCGACTGGAGCGTACTTCGCTGCGGCCATTGCGTTGTATCTCATGATGCTGGTCAGTCCCGATTCACCCAAGCGCAGAACCCTTGTCGCCTTAGGGGCGGTGATCGTGCTCTCGTTCGGAGTGCTCCTTACCGGAGCTCCGTCCCTTCTTGCAGTTGCATTGCTCCTCGTTCCACTGGCACTGGTGGCGTTCGTCGGATTTCGCATGGAATCAGTCCCGAGGATGCCTGGTGGTCAGGTGGTACCGCTCAGCTCAGTCGCCATGTTCTCTCTTGCGGTCGTGGTGCCCATTGGGATCTTTGCGCTTCCATACGTGCTGTCCGGAAACGGCGACGCCTTGATCTCCGGTTGGCTTCGACTACCTCAACTGCGATTCGACTCGGCAGCCTGGAGTAGGTCGATACCGTTGCTCCCACTGCTCCTGCTCTCTGCGGTGGGCGTCCTGACCTACTGGGCGTGCCGACGAATCAACCCGAGGTTCGTTTTGGTCGCATGGGTTGTCCTGAGCATCGTCGTGGCCTCCATTGGCTGGCAGTGGTGGTGGACACTGGTCGTGATACTCATCATGCTGACCCCGGTGGCCATTTCGGCAGGGACGGCCACGAGAGGATGGCACAGCCG
>DATDCF010000147.1:0-8948 GCA_036524475.1 Acidimicrobiia bacterium
GTTACCTCGTATTTGATGAGTCCGACAAAGTGGCAATGCTCGTTGACGCCCCTCCCGACCCGGATCGAATCGGTCAGGTCGCTCTCGACCTGGGCGTCAGTATCGGGGCGGTGCTCCTGACTCACGGGCATATCGATCACATTGGCGGTTCCGGCCAGATCGCCAAACGCTTTGATAGCCAGGTGTTTGTCCACCCGGACGACGATTTTCTCACCCTCCATCCCGTCGAGCAGGCAACTCGCATGTTTGGATTTCTCCCGCCGGGGTCTTATGAGGTCCCGGATGAGATTTCGGCTCTCGAAGATGGCCAGAACCTCGACCTGGCCGGATTCAGCGTCGAGGTCCGACAAACACCCGGCCACACTCCCGGTCATTGCTGCTTCTATCTGGCGGAACAGGAAACGCTCTTTTCCGGCGACCAACTGTTCGCGGGGAGTGTCGGACGTACGGATCTTCCCGGGGGGAGCACAGCAGCATTGCTCGAGTCGATGGCCGCGCGGGTGTTGACTCTCGACGACCAGGTCCGGGTGCTCCCCGGCCACGGCGACGAGACGACGATCGGTTGGGAGCGCACCACCAATCCGTTCCTGCAGAACCTCTAGGTATAGGGGTTGGAAGATGGGCCTGCCTAGTCTCCCTCGTTCATGAGTTTTCAACCTCCAAGAGGAACCAACGACATCCTTCCCGACGGGTCGTCGGTGTGGCGCAATGTGTTGACGGCGTGGGAGGACTGGTCCTCCCGGTTCGGGTACCCCCTGGTGATCACTCCGATTTTCGAGGCCACTGACCTCTTTGAAAGAGGGGTTGGAGATACCACCGAGGTGGTAACCAAGCAGATGTACACGTTCGAAGACAAAGGTGGTCGCTCCCTCACACTGCGACCCGAGGGAACTGCCGGTGTGGTCCGTGCTTTTCTCAATTCCGGCGCAAAGGGAGCCTGGAAAGGTGCTTACTCGGGTCCGATGTTTCGTTATGAGAAGCCGCAGAAGGGGCGCACCCGACAGTTCTATCAGGTGGGCGTTGAATATCTGGACATGGAATGGCCGCTTGCCGACGTCGAGGTAATCGAACTCGGATGGAGATACCTCGCTTCGATTGGAGTCGACGGCCTGGAGTTGCGAATCAACAGCCTCGGAGATCGGGTGTGTCGGCCGGCCTATCTCGAGGAGCTCCGTTCCTACCTCGAATCGAAACGTGACAAGCTTTGCGAAGACTCTGTCGGACTCATCGAGAGGAATCCGATGAGGGTCCTCGACTGCAAAGTCTGCGGCCCCGAATTGGTCGACGCACCGGTGATGTCTGACTTTCTCTGTCAACCGTGTCGGGAGCATCACAAGGCCGTGCTCGGCGGTCTCGATGCATTGCGAATCGAATACATCAGCGATCCCGCCCTGGTCAGAGGGCTCGATTACTACACCAGAACAGCTTTTGAATACATCGGGACCGGCCTCGACGCAGCTCAGAACGCGGTCGGTGGCGGGGGCAGGTACGACGGTCTGGCTGAAATCATCGGTGGGCGTTCAGTCCCCGGGGTTGGCTTCGCCCTCGGCATCGATCGCGCCATTCTCTCTGCATTCCGCCAGACAGAGCCCGCCCTCGAAGTCTTCGTGGTCTCCGAAACCGGGCCGGACGAAGTACTCGCACTCGTCTCCGACTTGCGACAGCAAGGCTGGTCGACAGACTTCGACCCTTCAGGGCGGTCAGCGAAGTCGCAGTTCAAGACCGCAGCCAGACTCGGCGCACCCATCACTCTCATATATCACAATGCCGACCAGCCGGTAACAATCCGACGCGGTGAGTCGAGGCAGGAAGTGCCAGTTTCGGAAGTGGTAAGTTGGCTGGCGGACAACCGATGATTAGATCCCACCGCGCCACCGAATTGACCGATCTTTCAGTGGGCGAATCTGTGACTATCGCCGGCTGGGTCCAACGACAACGCGATCACGGCGGTGTCGCCTTCTTTGACCTCCGTGACGCGTCCGGAGTGATCCAGGTCGTCGCCGACCCCGATGAGTACCCGATCATCACCGAACTCAGGATGGAATATTGCGTCAGAGTCACCGGGATGATTCGGGAGCGGCCCGAGGGCACCATCAACGAAGATCTCGATACCGGCTCCATAGAAATCGGCGCCACCGGAATCGAAATACTGTCGCCAGCCGATGTGCTCCCATTCTTGATCGATGATCGGGTCGATGTCGACGAGCGAGTTCGGCTCCAGCATCGATATCTCGATCTGCGTCGTCCCCGAATGGCCGCCAATCTCAAAGCCAGGTCGTTGTCGACATCGGCGATAAGACGCACCCTAGATGAGCTCGGGTTTCTCGAAGTGGAGACTCCGACTCTGATCAACAGCACCCCTGAAGGAGCCAGGGACATGCTGGTGCCATCCCGGCTCCGGCAGGGTGAGTTCTACGCTCTCCCTCAGTCACCACAGCTGTTCAAACAGCTTCTAATGATCGGAGGTGTCGAGCGGTACTACCAGATCGCCCGTTGCTACCGCGATGAAGACTTCCGATCCGATCGCCAGCTCGAATTCACCCAACTCGATCTGGAAGGTTCCTTCTGGGAGCGAGACGACGTACTCGACACCATCGAGGTCGTCCTCAAGGCAGTGACAAAAGCGGTGCGCGGCACCGACATGACCGAGCCTTTCCCGAGGGTCACATGGCAGGAAGCCATGGACCGATTCGGCTCGGACAAGCCCGACATCCGGTTTGGAATGGAACTATTCGACCTTACGGCATTGGTCGCGGGATCGGAGTTCGGGGTGTTCCAGAAGGCGATTTCGTCGGGTGGCACTGTCCGGGGCATCAACGTCGGTGCCCAGGAATGGTCGAGGAGTCGTGCCGACGCAATGACCGACAGGGCAAAGACCCTCGGAGCCGGCGGGTTGGTGTGGATGGTGGTCGAACCTGACGGGTCGCTTCGGTCCCCTGTGGCCAAATTCCTCAACAAACAAGAAACTCAGGGCATCAAGGAGGCGCTGAGGGCCGAACCGGGTGACGTTCTGCTCATTTCGGCCGACCAGTGGAAGACGGCGGTCACCGTTCTTGGCGCTCTCCGGGTCGAACTCGGCCGGCCCGTCGACCATGACGAACTCGCTTTTCTCTGGGTGGTCGACTTCCCGCTGTTCGAGGAGGAGGACGGAAAAATCACGTTCTCACACCATCCGTTCACCTCACCGGTCTCGATCGATCAAATGCGGGAGGAGCCGGAGAAGGCACTGTCAAAGGCCTACGACGCTGTTCTCAACGGTGTCGAGTTGGGCTCGGGATCGGTCAGGATTCATGACCCGGAAATACAGTCGCAGGTGTTTGACATTCTTGGCATCGATCGGGAAACGGCAGAACGACGATTCGGTTGGTTTCTCCAGGCGCTCAGGTATGGGACTCCGCCACATGCCGGTTTTGCCTTTGGTGTAGATCGCGTGGTCATGATCCTTCAGAACGAGCAGTCGATCAGGGAGGTCATCCCGTTCCCGAAAACTCAGACCGGGGTCGATCCGATGACCGGGGCTCCGACCTGGGTGGATGACCAGCAGCTCAGCGACCTGGGGATAGCGATTACTCCTGAGGCCGGGCAACGACGCGACGACGTCTGATATCTGGCCGGGAAAATGCCCCGGGGTATCGAGCGAAGCGGACTTATCATCACTCCTACCTTGAATAGCCAACAAATACGCGACAAATTCACAGGATTCTTTGAAAGCCGGGGCCACACACCTCGTCCGTCGGCCTCGTTGATCCCGGTCGACCCCACTCTTCTCGTCAACAACGCCGGCATGGTCCCGTTCAAGCCCTACTTTCTCGGCGAGGAGCCTGCTCCCTGGGATCGAGCAGTTTCGATCCAGAAGTGCGTCCGCACCATCGATATCGACATCATCGGCACTACAGGACGTCACGTGTCCTTCTTCGAGATGATGGGGAATTTTTCGTTCGGTGACTATTTCAAAGAGAAGGCAATCCCGTACTCATACGAATTCGTCACCGAGGACCTCGGTCTCGACCCCGAACGACTCTGGTTCACCGTGCACGAGACCGATGACGAGGCTGAAGAAATCTGGATAGACGGCGTGGGAGTTCCTGCCGATCGGGTGCAGCGCGGCGGCAGGGACAATTTCTGGCAAATGGGGGTTGCCGGGCCGTGCGGCCCTTCCTCCGAACTATTTTGGGACAAGGGCGCCAGTTTCGGCGATGACGGGGGCCCGATCGGGGGTGATGAAGACCGGTTTGTCGAGATCTGGAACCTCGTGTTCATGCAGAACATCCAGGACGAGCCCTATCACGTGGTGGGTGATCTTCCCGCCAAGAACATCGATACCGGGATGGGCCTGGAGCGGGTTGCGGCTGTCCTCCAGAACGTGCCGACCGTTTTTGACATCGACACATTGAGCCATATTCGCGATCAAGCCTCTTCCTACACAGGAATAACCTATGGAGAAGACGCAGTCGCCGACGTGTCTCTCAAGATTCTTGCCGATCACGCCCGCTCCGTAACTTTCCTGAGCAGTGACGGAGTGATCCCTTCAAACGAGGGCCGCGGTTATGTCCTGCGCAGCCTTTTGCGACGTGCTGTTCGCCACGCATGGAAATTCGGCGGTGAGGGCCTCGTATTTCCGGGGCTGGTTCGATCTGTAGTCGAGTCGATGGGGTCGGCATATCCTGATCTCGCCGAGCGCGAGGATTTTATCACCGGTCTGGTGACACGAGAAGAAGAACAATTCCGCCGGACTCTTGAGTCGGGCCACCAGCTTCTCGAAGCCGAGTTCGCCGGGGCGCCAGCAAAGCTTTCCGGTGAGACCGTGTTCAAACTCCACGACACATATGGCTTTCCAATCGACCTGACCCGTGAGATAGCTACCGAGCGTGGGATAGAAGTAGACGTCGACGGTTTCGAACTAGCAATGAAGGAACAACGTCGTCGGGCCCGCGCCGCCTGGAAAGGTGGCGACGCCGCCGCTGCGGCCGATCTCTACCGCGGGTTGCTCGATGCGGCGGGTCCCACCGATTTCGTCGGATATCACGAGGAAGCGTCGCCCGGCCAAATCCTATCGATTGTCAGCGACGGTGAAATGATCGATCGGGCCGAAGCCGGTCAGAGCGTCGAGGTATTCCTCGATCGAACCCCTTTCTATGGCGAATCCGGGGGACAGGTTGGTGACACCGGCCTGATATCCACCGAAACCGGGGAGGCCCGGGTTGTCGATACACGTCACGCTTTGCAGGGACTCCATGGCCACACCGTCGAAGTCATGCGTGGCTATATCGCCAATGGCCAGGCAGCATCAGCTTCCATCGATTCGCCGCGGCGGGAAGCCATCAGGAAAAGCCACACCGGAACCCATGTGCTTCATTGGGCAATTCGAGATGTTCTCGGGGATCATGCCGGTCAAGCCGGCTCGTTGGTCGAACCGGGCCGCATTCGTTTCGACTTCTCCCACCATGGCCAGACCACCACCGAGGAACTACGGGAGATCGAATCTGAAATCAATCGAAGACTGATCGCCAACGCCGAAGTTTCCACCGAAGTGACCTCGAAGGATCGGGCAGAGGAGATGGGTGCGATTGCTTTTTTTGGAGACAAATACGGAGAAACGGTGCGAGTGGTCCGGGTCGGAGACTTCTCCGTGGAATTTTGCGGTGGTACCCACACCTCCGCAGCGGGCGAGGTTGGGCCGCTACTCCTGATGAGCGAGTCTTCAATCGGGTCGAATGTTCGCCGTGTAGAGGCCCTTACCGGATCTAACGCCTACGACGAGGTTGTCCGACTTCGCTCAAGTCTCGATCGGGTTGCACACACCCTATCCGTAGGAACATCCGACGTGGCCAGCCGGGTTGAGGCCTTGCTCGACACCAATCGTCAGTTGGAAAAGGAACTCGAGGGCGTCAGGGCTGCGGAGCGGTCCGACCTCGCTGCCGAATTGATCGGCGTTGCCCAACCCGCCGGAGACCATCTATTGGTCGTCGCCCGTGCCGATCTTGGTGGAAATGAACTACGGCAGCTCGCCCTCTCGATACGGGACCGCGCCGATCGACCCGTGATTGTCATCCTTGGTTCAGCAGCGAACAATAAGGGGGCTCTCATCGGTCTGGTGTCCAAGTCGCTCGTTGAAATCGGCCTATCTGCGGCCGGGTTGATTGCGCAAGCTTCGGCTGAATTGGGCGGAGGAGGTTCACGGGACCCGGAACTCGCTCAAGCGGGAGGTCCTCGCGGAGATCGGGTCGACGCCGCTCTCGATATCGCCCGCGCCCGGGCTGAAGAGGAGCTCGCCGGCCTGTGACCCGGATCCTCGGAGTCGACTACGGGTCGAAGAGAGTGGGTCTGGCTATATCAGACGGTCTCGGCATAACCGCGAGCCCACTGGAGGTCGTGCCGCGCGGTGGCGTCGTCGAGTATGTGGCAAATCTCGCCAAGGAACTGGAAGTTGGTAAAATTGTGCTCGGTCTTCCCACCGGTCTTGGTGGCGCTGAGGGAACCGCAGCCGAGGCCGCCCGAAAATTGGGCGGCGAACTCGGTGAGGCGACAGGATTGCCTGTCGATTTCCACGATGAGAGGTTCACCTCGCGTATGGCCGAGTCTTCACTGCTCGAATCGGGTATGAAGCGTCGCCAACGGCGCGACAAGGTCGACAAGGTCGCGGCGGCCATCATTCTTCAGGACTATTTGGATCAACAATGACAAACGAAACAAATCAAGAACAACCCGGCTGGGTCAGGTTTTCCCGGATTGGCGGAGCGATTTTGATCGTGGCGGTTCTTGGTATCACCATCGTCGGCGGCGCCGGATATCTGGGCCGCCAGGTGGGCCAGGCCATTGGCGATGAAACGACTCCCACCTCTCCGGCGAATGTCGAACCCGGTCTCGAAGTCACGGTTGACGTGCCCTCCGGCTCGACTGCCAAAGAAATCGGCGCAGTTCTGGCCGCCAATGGCGTCGTCAAGTCGGCTATTGAATTCGAGGTGGCGGTTCGTAATGCCGAGGCGGCATCCGACCTAAAAGCCGGTGTTTATCGTCTGACGACTCTGATGGATCCGGCCGAAGTCGTGGCAGTTCTCGTTGTCGGCCCGGTTGCCGACGTCTACCGGCTGACGGTCATCGAGGGGTTGAGAACGGACGAAATCCTGGCCTCGATTTCACAAACGACCGGAATCGCTTTCGAAGAACTCGAGGAAGCACTGCTTTCGGGGAACGTCACCACCTCGCTGACTGAAATACCCGAGGATCCCGTGCTGGCTGATTGGGAAGGTCTTCTCTTTCCCGATACATACGAGTTTTCATTCTCAGCTGATGCCACCTCGATTCTGCAACGGATGGCCTCGACCATGGAGCAACGTGTAAACAGCATCGACTGGTCGGTTGTGGAAGCGGCGGGACTTACTCCATACGACGGACTCATCATTGCCTCTCTGATCGAGACTGAGGTTTTGCTCGACATCGAGCGTCCCACGGTCTCGAGTGTCATCCACAACCGTCTCGGCCTCGGTATGAAACTGGATGTCGACGCGACTGTTCTTTACGCCCTGGGCACAAGGGATATCGCCGAGTTCGACCGCCAATTTGAGTCGCCCTACAACACCTACCTCGTAGCCGGTCTCCCCCCGACGCCAATTGCGTCCCCCGGGAAGGCCTCGCTCGAGGCCGCTGCAAACCCGGAGACGACGGAATTCTTGTTCTACGTCCTTTCCGACCTCGAGGGCCATCATGCGTTCGGGGTCACTCTCGATGAGCACAACGCAAACGTCGCCCAGGCCCAGGCGGATGGAGTGCTCCCGTGACATCGCCGGCTTGAGAGCATGACTCTCAGGCTGCCGTTCTCGGCATTCCTGAACGCACAGCCTCTCACCGGTAATGCAGGAAACGGCAATGGCTTCCGCAGGGTTGAGCGGGAGCTATGTGCGGATTGAGTGTGAAGCAGCGGGATTCGCCACGCTCGTTGGAGAGCTGAGAACGGGTGACCGGGATGGGTTCAACGTGACCATGCCGCGGCGAAACACTGCCACACGGCATCCTCGAAAACGCGGGCGGGTTGATCGACCTACCCTACGGCCAGGATCCACCCCGGCGGTGGCGTTGGCACATGAGCTCCAGATTCCGAGTGTCGATGGCTTTCGGTTTCTGGACCTGCAGGCGGCCGAGTCGTTTCTGTGGTGGACCGGGCACGAAATCGATGTGGCTGTGATGGAGGCTACGGCCAGAAAAGGCTAAAGGATGCTTCGTTGAAGCCGATTTGGTGGAGAAGGCTCTTACGGCAAGGAGTAGGGCAAATGACGCTTTCTGGGAATTTAGGTTTTGTTCCTCTCGACGAGGTTCTCCGGCTGCTAACCCGCGCCGGAAACGACGGCATGGTCCAGATCACCAACAGCACCTCGAGTGGTCGGATATTTGTGGCAGGAAAGGGGATCAGCCTCGCTACCACACTCGCCGATTTCGGGCTGAAGGAGCATCTGGCGAGCTCGGGCTACATCTCAATCGACGACCTCGATGCGGTGGAGAATGGGACACACAGTTTGGGTGAATACTTCACCGAAGGCACAGAAGGCCTGGCCCTCATCAGGGAGATGACGGTCGAAAGCATCTATCGACTGGATGCCGACGACGCCGACTTCCAGGTCATCAAGGATGCGATGACTCCGTTCTCCAGTCCCGTGGCTTTCGACCTCGAGAGCATCTTGAGCGATAGCCGTGATCGTCGTGAAGAGTGGGCCAAGGTCAGCGAGACCATCGACGACCTCGAATCCACTCTTCGTATTCAACGAAACCTGGGCCTGGATTCTGTGGAACTCGACAAAGACTCCTGGCGACTCGTGGCCGAGATCGGTGGAGGCGCTTCCGTCACCGAACTGGCTCGAAGCCTGGGCACGACCGAGTTTGCCGTGGCCAAAGTAGCGGCCGCCATGGTCAGGAACGGTCTGGTATCGATCGAACCGGGCGAGGACTCTTCCTTC
>DATDCF010000148.1:0-10144 GCA_036524475.1 Acidimicrobiia bacterium
CCGGGACCTCGTTACCAAACCGGAAAAACCAAGAAGTGCCGAAGATAATTTCGCACTGGCTGCCTAATTAAGTAGCTCGTCCGCCCGATCGGTTCCCGCACGATCGGGGTCGGGCGTCGTTTGTCGGGATGCACCCCACCGGGTCCAGGACGGTGAGGTAAAGATCAATTCTGGATACGGACCGGAAAACTTGTTGTCAGAGTTCCTAGTCCCGACAACTCGCTGACAACTGCACTCGGAGATGCCATCGCCGATGGCTCAGCGGACCGGGGTTCGACTCCCCGCACCTCCACAACTAATGGAATATGCGCCACTTCCCACCGAAGACCAGCTTGCTCGCGTCCGCGATGCCATCGGGGCGTCTTCGCTGACCCATTCGCGCCGTTTCGAAGGCGGGCTCAGTTGCACGCTCGACCTGCTCTCCGAACCCCACGGCCGAATGGTGCTCCGCCGATACGACGACTGGTATTCCGAGCGGGGCGAAGATGTCGCAGCGAGGGAGATTCGAGCCCTGGAGTTGGCTCAGAAAGGGAAGGTTCCCGCCCCTGCCCCGATCTGGCTTGACACCGAGGGTGTATTCGACGAACCGGCGATTCTCATCTCTTATGTCGACGCCGGACCCGACCTCAACCCTTCCAACCCCTTCACCTGGGCAGAAGACCTCGCCCTTGCCCTGTCCAAGATCCATGAGATCAGACTTGGCGACGACGACCTGGAGCTTTTTCCACCTGGTGCCGGGGAGGACATCGACAAGATTCACAAGAACCCCGAACTGTTGTTGGAGCATCCCCTCGGCGAGGACCTCCTCCGTCGCCGGGTCGCCCTGGGGCACGTCGCCCCCGAAGGGGAGATGGTGTTCAGCCACACCGATTACTGGCCCGGTAACACCCTGTGGAATGACGGCGAGTTGAAAGCAGTTATCGACTGGGAGTCGCCAGCCACCGCTGTCCGGGGAATTGACGTCGCCTTCTGTTCGATGGATATCCGTTACCTGGGTATGGACAAGGTTGCCGACCGGTTCATCGAGGCCTACCGCCAGATCAGCGGAGACCCTCTTGCGTCGCTGGAACATTGTGAGTCGATCGCTCTGTGCCGGCCCATGCCCGACATCGGGATCTGGGTACCGGGATGGAAAGCTTTCGACCGCAACATCACCGTCGACCAGGCGAGGGCCCGATACACCGAGGTGCTGGAAGCCTTCCTCGCCCGCACCGCCTGACGCGAAGCGTCGTGGTGGACAACCGTTCCGCTGATCCCTCTTAATATCGTCCCCGTGAAGAAAATCGGCTTTCTCTCGTTTGGCCATTGGTCACCGAGCCCCCATTCCCAGGTCCGTACGGCCGAAGATGCCTTGGTCCAGTCAATCGAGCTGGCCGTTGCCGCCGAGGAGTTGGGCGCTGATGGCGCCTACTTCCGTGTTCATCATTTCGCCAGCCAGCTCGGCTCGCCCTTTCCTCTCCTCGCCGCGATTGGGACACGGACCAACAGGATCGAGATCGGGACGGCGGTGGTCGATATGCGGTATGAGAACCCGCATTACATGGCGGAGGACTCGGGTGCTGCCGACATCATTTCTGGTGGGAGGCTGCAGCTGGGTATCAGCCGGGGATCGCCCGAGCAGGTGATCGACGGCTATCTCCACTTCGACCATGTCCCCGAGGATGGTGAGACCGACGCTGATATGGCGCGACGTCATACTGAGGTCTATCTCAAGTTGTTGGAAGGGGAAGGATTTGCTGAGCCCAATCCACAACCGATGTTCCCCAACCCGCCTGGCCTCCTCCGGGTCGAGCCACATTCACCGGGCCTGAGAGAGAGGATCTGGTGGGGTTCCGGATCCGACGACACTGCGGTCTGGGCAGCCCGGATGGGCATGAACATGCAGACCTCCACCCTCAAGTTCGACGAGAGCGGCGAGCCACTCCACCTCCAGCAGAAACGCCAGATCGACGCCTTCAGGAGGGCCTGGAGTGAGGCCGGACACGAACGTGAGCCGAGGGTTTCCGTCAGCCGGAGCATTTTCGCGCTCGTCGACGACCTTGACCGCGCCTATTTCGGTGTGGGGCGCCAGGAGACCGACCAGATCGGTTACATCGATGCCAACACGAGGGCCGTTTTCGGACGGTCCTACGCAGCCGAGCCCGACGTCCTCGTGGAACAACTCGCCGAGGACGAGGCCATCGCCGCCGCCGATACCCTTCTCCTAACTATCCCCAACCAGCTCGGTGTCGACTACAACGCCCACGTTCTCGAGAGCATCCTGAAATACGTAGCCCCCGCCCTCGGCTGGCGATAGGCATCATGTCCCGGCTGAGCCCTTCCAAGCCTGGGAACCGGGCGTGGTCGCTTCACATCTCGAGGAGCCCGCTCACACGTCGTGTATCTAGCGCTCTTCTATTTGGAGAGCTGTCCGCGAATTTCGCCTCCGGGGAACGCCGTGGTGTGAATGTTGACGTAGTAGTCAGAAGGGTTTCGCCCGATGTCTTTGATTAGATCGGCGTCGGCCGCGACACAGTTCTCAAACGTAGCGCTGTTCACTTCGAGGTTGACAACGACGGGACCGTTTACTCCTACCGGGCCTTCGTGGATGTGGCCCGCGATCACGGCACCCTCAAACCCGCCTGACTTAAGGTGGACACATACCTCGCCCTTCGCCGGATTGAGCAGCACATCGACGGTGCCTGATGCATTCGAGGCAGTGGGTGGCACTTCGTTGGACGGCGAAAGATCGGCACTGAGAGAGCGCCCTGCCGCAAAGGCCGGTATTGCCATCACCATCATCAGTACGGTCAGAATCGACAGTATTCGTAGCTTGCGCATGAGCTTTCTCCTTTTTCGCGCTCAACTGCACTACGGTTTTGCCCGACATTCGGTTCGTTCAAACTTGGTCCAGGCGCCGATCGATTAGCTGGCTGGGAACTCCGAAGACGCCGCGTGGCTCGCATGGTTACGCTCCGAAGACTCGGGGTAAGTGTCTATGGTTGACAGTGGCCGCTACCCCAACGAGGTGATTTGGAATGGCCGACGAAACGAAACTGATGGTCTGGATCGACCAGGATCTCTGTACCGGTGACGGTATCTGTGAGGAGATAACCCCCGACGTCTTCCTCGGACGTGATGACGGTTTATGGGTCGTCAAAGAGGAAGCAAAGCATTTCGGGACCACAACGATTTTCAACGGAGAGGACGCCCCGGATGGCGCCCGAGGTCTGGCACGTGTACCCGATTCGCTGATCGAGGACACGATCGAGTCAGCCGAGGAATGTCCCGGGGAGTGCATCATGATCGAGCCCTATCAGAAGGATGCAGTCCATGCTTGAACAGGAAAACCTCCGCCCGCTGGAGTCTGTGATTCTCCGTTTGAGGAGCGACGGGCTGAGCAACGACGAGATTGCAACCAAGATCGCGAAGAAGGCGGAGACGGTGGACCGGTTCCTCGAGATGATCGATCACAAATCGGACGTCCCCGAGCAGAAGCCGACCGACAGCTCGGGCAAGAGACCCGTTGAAAAGGTGGTTGATCGTCTCCGCGAGGACGGTGAGTCGTACGAGCAGATCGGCGAACGTCTCAAGAAGACCAGCGATCAGGTTCAGCGGATCGAGACCTACTCAGAAATCAAAGATCAGCTCTAGATCGAGCTGACGAATCTCCGGAACGCCCCGGCCGCGTTCGTTTTGATAGGAGCCGAATGTCCGAAGTAGGCGGTCTCGAACTCATACCCGGCGATATTTCTCAGACTGCCGTCAAATGTCTCGTTGGCAACCTTGATGAAGCCGCGTTTGACCTTCCCGGACCGGGTGGCCACGGCGGCGTCGCCCACGAAAAGGATTCCCCCGCCACGAGCTAGGAGCAAGCTCATGTGGCCGTCGGTATGGCCAGGTGTTTGAATCGCTGACAGGTCTGCCACGATACCGATGGGTTGGTCACCCGGGATCGTGTGATCGACAACCACGGAGTCAGCCGATGGGGCGAATCGTGACAGAGGCTTGAGGAACCGGTACTTCTCCATGAATGGGGGGAGTTGGGTTCCGTTGTCGCCCTCTATCGCTGGCGCATCGACCACGGATGCAACCAGTGGCGCACCTGTCTCAGCCTTTGCCGCTGCCGCGCTGCCGAAGTGGTCGTCGTGGCCATGGGTGATCACAATTGTCTTGACGTCGCCCATCGATCTACCGATTCGGGAGAGAGCCTCCCTGATGACATCCAGCTTTTTCGGTACTCCTGTGTCGACCAGGGTGACGCCCTCATCGCCGTCGATGATGTAGGCGTTCACGTATCCGGAAATGCTCAGATAGACGCCGTCGTTCACTCTTTCCATTTGATCTCAACGTCGGGTCGGTCGACGATCGTCATGTTGGTTGCCGTCATCGTCGCGGCCAGTTTTCCATCGCCGTCATAGGCATGACCTTCAGAAACGATGATTGTCCGGCCCGGCTTGATCACATTGCCCAATATCCGAAACGGCCCCGTTTTCGCTGGCCGGAACAGGTTCACCTTGTTCTCGATAGTGAGAATCGAGGCATCCGGAGGCATCAGGGTGTAGGACGAGAACCCGCATGCCGAGTCGAGCGCCGTACTCAAAGCTCCGGCGTGGAGAAACCCGTTTTGCTGGGTGAGATGGTCGGCGAACTCCATCGAGAATTCGACATGACCTGGTTCGATCGCAACAAGGGTGACACCCATGGTTTTCATCATCGGCTGGTAGTTGAAGCTCCTGGTGATCCGGTCCTTATAGTCAGGATCGGCGATCTGGAATTCGATCAAAGGTGTCCTCGGTCCGCAAGGATCGATTCGAGGTGAGCGATACGCTTCTCGATCGCGGCCCGGCCTGTGCCCTCACTGATATTGTCGTTGATCCACTGCGTGTCGCCCGGACCACCGTGTTCACCGGCCAGCCCGAAACCCGGAACCAATTGCTCGGCGGTATTGATGTATTCGTCTTCTATCGACTCCAGTTGCCTCCGATGCTGTTTCAGTTCGGCGATCAATTCGGAGGACGGCCGGTCGAGGTCGAAGTCCCTTTGGTATTGGGCCGCATCGGAGCGAAGCCGGTCGCGTTCAGCGTGAAGCTCGTTCTTGCGGGCGTAGTCGTCGGCGGGAAGTGCCAGTAACTCGTCCTGGATTTGTCCCAATCTGCGATTGAGGTCGTCGAGGCTCTCCATGTGCACTCCTATCTCGATGCCCCGGTATTACCGTGGCTGGCCGTGAGCGTTGTACCAACCAAGGTAGTAGTCACCGAGTCGTCGTCGCGTGACGGGCTGCAGAGCCTGGGCGCTTTCGTCGCCACCGCGGACAAGATCGGGCTGATCGAATCCCTGGCAGGGACCGGTATCACCATTTTTGACGCGGTCTCGTTCGTCAGTCCCAGAGCGGTCCCGCAAATGGCCGATGGGGCCGAGGTCATCGCCGGGATCAAGGACCGTGACGGTCTCGAATTGATAGGCCTGGTGCCCAACATGAAGGGTTTTGAGGCCGCGACCGCAGCCGGGGTCGACACCATCGCGGTGCTGACGGCGGCCTCGGACACGTTCAACCAGAAGAACATCAATGCCACTGTCGACGAGTCGATGCACCGGATCAGGCGGGTGCTGCTGGAGGTACAAATAGGAACCGGGGCTCGCGCCTATATCTCCACCGCCACGCACTGCCCCTTCGAGGGTGAGCAAGACCCGGATTGGGTCGCTCATCTCGTTGAGACTCTGCTGGAGTGGGGCGCCGAGGCGGTCTTTCTGGGCGACACCGTGGGGATGGCCACGCCCGCTCATATGGAGAGACTGTTCGAGCACGTTCTGAAGGTCGCCACGCCGGATCAGATCGGGGTCCATTTTCACGACACGTATGGCCAGGGCCTCGCCAACACGATGGTTGCATTGGAGCACGGGATATCCCGGATGGACACGTCTGCTGGTGGGTTGGGTGGTTGCCCATACGCACCAGGGGCGACCGGCAACCTAGCCACTGAAGATCTCCTCTACCTTCTCGACGGCTTGGGAATCGAGCATGGGATCGACATCGGAGCGGTTGCCCGGGCTTCCTCCGATTTCTGCTCGGCGCACGGTCTCGACTACAACAGTCGGGCAGGCAGGGCATGGTTGGCAGCACGGGGGGGAAAATGACATCGATTTACATCAACGAGGACCTCGAGTCGATCCGTCTCGGGGTACGGGAATATGTCGAGAAGGAGATCGTCCCCGCCGGCGAGCAGTGGGAGGCCGATCGGGCGGTTCCTCGCCAGGTCCTTGACGACATGGGTCGACTCGGCTTCTTCGGGCTCCGTATCCCCGAGGAATACGGTGGCATCGGGATGGGGGCGATGGCATCGGTTGTCTTCGCAGAGGAATTGGGCCGCTCCACCTTTGGGGGATTTGCGATCACCGTCCTGGTCCACACCGACCTGGCAACTCCTTACGTGGCCAACTTCGGAACGACGGCTCAGAAAAGTGAGTGGCTACCCAAGTTTGCAACCGGGGAATGGATCACAGCGATAGGTGTCACAGAGCCTGACGCGGGTTCCGATGTCGCCGCTATCCGGACCACCGCACGACGCGACGGTGAGGGATTCCGGCTCAACGGCACCAAGATGTTCATAACCAACGGGGGCATCGCCGACATGGTTTTCATTGCCGCCAAGACCAGCCCCGATGTGAAGGGGTCTCGCGGTGTCTCCATTTTTGCGGTGGAAAAGGGCACAGCGGGCTTCACCCAGAGTCGGGCGCTGGAGAAGATGGGATGGCACTCTTCAAATACCGCCGAGCTCGTGCTCGAGGACGTCTGGGTGCCCGAGTCGAACCTGGTCGGCGAGGAGAATCGCGGTTTCTATTACATCATGGAGAATTTCCAGAACGAACGGCTGGCGATCATGGGCCAGGCCCTGGGCGAGGCGCAAAAATCGATCGAGCTGACGGTCAGCTATCTCAAAGAACGCAACGCGTTTGGCGAGCCCCTCTGGGAGAAACAGGGTTTGCGGCAGCGATTGGCCATGCGTCAGGCTCAACTCGACGCGGCGAGGGAGCTCACCTACCGGGCTGCCTGGCTGATAGAGCAGGGCGACGAATCAGTGCGGGAAACGTCAGAAGTGAAGGCGCTGGTCGCCGAGGTCGTCAACGGGGTTCTTTATGACTGTGTCCAGTTCCATGGCGGAATGGGCTATATCTCGGAAACGGCAGTGGAACGCCTCTATCGCGACGTGAGAATCCACTCCATCGGCGGAGGGGCGACCGAGGTCATGCTGGAGGAAGTCGCCAAGAGGATGTGATGGTCACCGTGCCGCGGGACGATCAGCCGGGCATCACGACTTCTCCGATCTCTCCACTGGATTCCACCCCAGTTCAGCCGCGACCCACAGAGTTTTAGATTGCGGATAGAAGAGAATCGGGATCGTCAGATTGGTGATCACGAGGACAATGAGCAGAGTCGTCCACGGGACGTCAGGCCAGGTCAGGACTATCCCGACGAGGAACACAGTCAGGAACAACCCGAAGATAAAAGCGGTGTTGATGATCAGCGCGCCTGCCCAGTATCCGGGCTCGCGCTCGAATCTGTGTCCGCATCCCGAGCAGACCTCCCTCATGGTGAAATATGACTCGAAAACGGGTGCTCCGCAGCGGGGGCAGCGTCGTGTGAGGGCACGACCCACGCGGGCGGGGAACTTGGGATCTAGTTCAGGATCCATGATGACGACGGTATCGTGGCGCCCGATGAATGCCGAAGTTGTCGCCAGGCTCCGACGGGAGTATGAAGATACGGGATTGAGTCAGGAGGACCTGGCGGGCGATCCCATGGTCCAGTTTCGGCAATGGTTCAATGCAGCTGTCGACGCGGGAATAGAAGAGGGCAACGCTTTTATCCTGTCGACAGTAAATGGGGATGGCCAACCTTCGGCAAGAGCGGTGTTGATGAAGGACTACGACGATGACTCTTTTGTCTTTCACACCAACCTCGAAAGCCAGAAGAGCCTGGAGATCGCGGCAAATCCCCGGGTCGCGGCCACGTTTCTCTGGTTGCCGTTGCATCGTCAGGTCCGATTCGGGGGCTTGGCGATCCGCATCTCCGAAGAGAAAGCTGACGCCTATTTCGCCACTCGCCCCCGTGGGGCCCAGATCGCGGCACACGCCTCGAACCAGAGTCGACCGGCGCCCGATCGGGAGTACCTCGAGTCGATCTTCGCCGATACCGATGTACGTTTTGGAGAGGTCGTCCCCCGCCCCGCGCACTGGGGCGGATGGAAGATAACCCCGCATGTCGCTGAATTCTGGCAGGGACGCCCTAACCGGTTTCACGATCGTTTCCGCTATACCCGGTCAGATGATGGCTGGCTCGTGGAAAGACTCCAGCCATGAGGCTGAGGGTCATCGGCTCTTCAGGCACTTTTCCGTCGCCAACGAACCCGGCGTCGGGATACATCATCGAGAACGGGTCCACCCGGGTGTGGTGCGATGCCGGCCCGGGGACGTTTATGAATCTTCCGGTACACGATCGCACCATCGATGCCATTTTCCTCTCCCACCGCCACCCCGACCATTGCGCCGATGTCTTCGCCGCCTATCACGCCTGGACATTCTGCCCGGATCCGAGGACAGGAGTTCCCCTCTATGCCCACGCCGACGTGATCGGACATCTGAGTGCTTTTCTCGGCAGCACCCCCAACGACTCCTTCCACTCCACCTTCGACCTGATTGAGCTGGAAGATGGTGACTCGGCTTCGATCGGCGACCTGGAACTGTCGGTGGTAGAGATGAACCATTCCGTGCCCGACCTCGGCTCGCTGTGGAATGGCGCCGGGCGCACCCTCTTCTTCACCGGTGATACCGGGCCGGGCGACTGGACCGGGGCCATCGAAGGGGTCGACGTCTTGTTGTGCGAGACGGCTCTGCTCGGTGAGCGCGAGGAGGACCACTTCTCCGGCCATCTCAACGGGGCGGAGGCGGGTAAAATCGCCCGCGACGCCGGTGTCGGCGAACTCGTGTTGACTCATATTCCGCCCTATCTCGACAAGTCGGTCGTGGTTGCGGAGGCTGAAGCCACATTCGGGAAAGCCGTTCGTCTCGCTGTTCCCGGAACTGACATCAAGGTCTGAGTTCGGAGTGAGGGCGGTTCGGTCATAATCTCCCGACCATGAAAGATCGCCCTGCCGACCAGACCCGTCCGATTCGACTTGAGCTCGGGTACACCGACGCCACACCAGGGTCGGTATTGATCTCGATGGGTGAGACCAGAGTCCTCTGCACAGCAGCCATCGAGACCGAGGTGCCGCGGTGGATGCGCGACGCCAACAAAGGCTGGGTCACAGCTGAATACGGGATGCTCCCCGGTTCGTCACCGCAACGTGTAAGTCGTGACCACATTTCGGGTGGCCGGGCCAAGGAGATATCCCGCCTCATCGGAAGATCGTTGCGGGCCGCTGTCAACATGGCGGCGATGCCCGAATTGATGGTCCGAGTCGATTGCGATGTGATACAGGCCGATGGCGGTACCCGGACTGCCGCAGTCACCGGGGGGTGGATCGCCCTCCATCAAGCGCTGAGTTTCGGAGTCTCGGAGGGTTTGATCGATGCGGTGCCGATCGTTGACGAAGTGGCAGCGATTTCCGTCGGGATCGTCGATGGTGTTCCCCATCTCGACCTCGACTACCAACTCGATGTCAATGCCGACGTCGACATGAACGTGGTGATGTCGGGTCGAGGACTCCTTGTCGAACTTCAGGGCACCGCGGAGCAAGCCCCTTTCACCAGAGACGAATTGGACGTTCTTCTCGATCTCGCTACCAAGGGGATCGGGGAGCTCCACGAGTTGCAACGGGAGGCAGTTGCCGGCTGATGCGTTTGGTCATTGCCTCGAAGAATGCCGACAAGTTGGTCGAGATCGAAGACGTGATCGCCGAATCCGGTGTCGAGTTCGACATAGTCCGCGGGCTCCATTGGCTCGATGTCGAAGAAACCGGAACCACCCTTGAAGAGAATGCCCTGCTCAAGGCGAGGACTGTTTGTGACGCCACCGGTCTGCCATCTCTCGGCGACGACACCGGGCTGGAAGTGTCTGCACTCGACGGACGGCCCGGCGTCTACACGGCCCGCTATGCCGGAGCCGATGCGTCATATGAGGACAACTACACCAAGTTGTTGGCGGAGCTGTCGGGGGCTGATG
>DATDCF010000149.1:0-9153 GCA_036524475.1 Acidimicrobiia bacterium
CGGCCGTGCCGGGCGATCGGTGCAGTTCCCGATCAACACCGTTGTAGAAGAAAAGGTCATCGCACCCCGTTAATCCGCCTGTTCGAGGTCGGGTTGTGAACGGTGTCTTCCGAGGCACCCCAACGAAGTCCACCGACCTATCGACTTCCTCGTGGCAATCCAATTACGCTGTAGCCAATGGATGCAGCCACTATCGCGGATTTCGCAATTATCGCTGGCGTCGGCGCCTTAGCTGGACTTATCGGGGGGTTTGTCAGTGGCGCTGACAACCTGATCGGGACCGCTCTCATGGGCGCGATCGGCGGAATCGTCCTTGCTGCAATCGTCAGACTCGCCGGGGGCCCGGCTATTTATGGGGTCGGAGGTGGCGATCTCTCGCTGGTATGGGGGGCAGTGGGCGGATTTGGCCTCGGCTTCTCAGTCGGCCTCGCCAACTAAGCCCGGTCAACCGACCGCGCCGGACTCCAGCATGTTGAGTTCGATCAGCCGGTTCATCTCCACCGCGTACTCCATGGGGAGTTCCTTGACGATTGGTTCGATGAACCCGGCAACGATCAGCGACGTGGCCTCGTCCTCGCTCAGACCGCGCGACATCAGGTAGAAGAGCTGTTCTTCGCCAACTTTGGAAACGGTTGCCTCGTGACCGATCTCGGCGTCGTTCTCTTCGATCTCCATGTAGGGATACGTGTCGGATCGGCTGTTCTCATCGAGGATCAATGCGTCACACCGGACGAAGCTCTTCGCGTTCTCCGCCCCGGGTTCGACACGCACCAGCCCTCGATAACCGGAGCGCCCACCACCCTTGGCAATCGACTTGGAGACGATGGTCGAGGTGGTATTCGGCGCAACGTGGACCATCTTGGCGCCTGCGTCCTGATGCTGACCCTCACCGGCGAAAGCTATCGAGAGCACCTCACCGTGGGCGCCGGGCTCCATGAGCCATACCGCCGGATACTTCATCGTGAGTCGTGAGCCGAGGTTGCCGTCAACCCACTCCATGGTGGCGTTGCGATAGGCAGCGGCACGCTTCGTCACCAGGTTGAACACGTTGTTCGACCAGTTCTGGATGGTCGTATAGCGACAACGCCCTCCCGCTTTGACGATGATCTCGACCACGGCCGAATGGAGCGAGTCGGTGCTGTATGTCGGTGCGGAACAACCCTCGACGTAGTGCACATAGGCACCTTCATCCACGATGATCAGGGTCCGTTCGAATTGGCCCATGTTCTCGGAGTTGATCCGGAAATATGCTTGGAGGGGCTGATCGACATGTACCCCGGGTGGCACATAGATGAACGATCCGCCCGACCATACAGCCGAGTTGAGCGCCGCAAACTTGTTGTCGTTTGGCGGGATGATCGTCCCGAAGTACTCCTTGACGATGTCGGGATACTCGCGGAGGGCAGTGTCCATGTCACAAAACAGGACGCCGAGCTCCTCGAGATCTTCGCGGTTGCGGTGGTAGACAACTTCGCTCTCGTACTGTGCCGTGACCCCGGCGAGGTATTTGCGCTCGGCCTCAGGTATACCCAGCTTCTCGTAGGTCTGCTTGATCGACTCGGGAACCATGTCCCAGTCTTTCTGCTGTTCACCCTCGGGCTTGACGTAGTAGTAGATGTCGTCGAAGTCGATGGTATCGAGGGCTCCGCCGCCACCCCACTGTGGCATCGGCTTGCGCAGGAACCTTTGATACGCCTTGAGCCTGAACTCGAGCATCCACTCGGGCTCGCCCTTCATGGTCGAAATCTGACGAATCATGTCTTCGTCGAGACCCTTTCGGGGCTCGAAAGCGAGTTCGACCTCGTCGCGCCAACCCAGTTGGTAGCCGCCTAGATCAATGTCGACAGTCGCCACTTTGAAATCACCTCTAAGAAAATTCGATTACCTCGTTCGTTTCAACGAGATTCCGGCATGTTCTATTTCCACTACGCCGGTAGGGGAATTGTAGTCAGTGGTGCCGGACTTGTGAAACCTCGACCGAACTCACAGTTTGCGAGCGACTATCCGGGCAATCGGCCAGGCAACGTGCGGCATGAACTCGGCGAGTTCGACCAACATCTTGCGGACTCTGGCAGGTCTGTCATATCGGTCGGGAACATGGGCGAGGAGCGAGGATTTCAATTCAATCACCCGAACACCCAGTTCGACTATGTCATCATCGCTCAATCCCTCGAGATCTGTTGGAAATGTGAATGCCTCGGGGTTGTCGGCAGTCTCAATTGCGAATCCCTTAGATACCAGTGAATCGACGAACATCGAAACCTTCAATCCGAACCCGGTCTCACCGAGAGGCCCTTCGCGCGGTGGGAGGCCGAGGAAGTCAACCAGGGCACCCAGGTCGGGATTGCTGTCGAGGACCGTGCTGACGTCCGGCAAATCGCGGCTACTCGGGTGCCCCTCCAACGAGACGAACTCATGGAACGCGGCGACCAGGCGTCCACCCGGGCGAAGTACTGCGCCGAACTCTTCGATCATTGTGTCCGGGTCCGCTCGATCACCCTCCCACGTCGGAAACTGAAAAACCATGCGCGCAACGACGAGGTCGAAAGTTCTGCCGCGCAGTTTCTCGACGACGTTGCCGGCACCAACTGCGGTGGCCCACTCGATGCCGTGGTGGGCGAGTCCTGGCTCCAACTCGGGTCGCGTAGCAAGAACCGAACGGGCACCACAATCCGCCATATAGGCGGACAGGTCACCCAGACCCGCCGAGAAATCAAGGACGTCGGCGCCGGCGGCCATATCCGGCGAGACGAGATCTTCCCGGAGGAAGTAGACCAGCCACCGCATCAAATGCCAGCTACGAGAGGACTCCCAAGTCGATTCGCTCACGGCGCAACGATACGCCACTGGTAGCGTCGACCTGGAAATGCCCGTAATCGTTGTCGGTGCCGATACCCCTGAGGGACGAGCCATTTTTGATGGTCTCATCAGCCCGGGACGTGAGATCCGGGTATTCGTCTCCGATCCCGACACTGCCGCGGGATTTCGGGAGAAGGGGGCCAAAGTCGCGGTCGGTGATGTATCCGACGACAGCCATATCGAGGCGGCCGCCGCAAGTTGTTTCACTGCAGTTTTGGTCACGCCAGCTATAGATGACGGACGGGAAATTTCGTTTGCCACCGGCTCCAACCAGGTCCTCCACAGATGGGCGACCGCCGTTGCCGGTGTGCGCCGGGTGATCTGGGTCCACGATGGCGAGGTGCCCCCGGTCAGTCAGGCGGAAATCGCGAGAGTTGAACCAGGAGACCCGGATCTGGTTACCAAGGTCGTTGCCCTCGACGAGGTCCGAGAGTTGAAGACCCCGCCTACCTAGAGCATCAAGCTGATGTCGAGTCGTTCGTCGCCATGCCAGATGTCCCTGACATGGCTGGCGTGATCCCTCGTCCATGCATCCTGGAGCAAGTCGTACGGATTCACCGCCCGTCCCTGGTATCTCATCTCGAAGTGGGTATGGGAGCCGGTGCCCTCGGCGTTTCCGGAATCACCCACGTATCCGATGAGATCACCGGCGCTTACGACGGCGCCCTCCTCGATCCCCGGTGCAAAAGTTTGAAGCTCGGACGCCTTGCCGTTGTCGGTGCCCGGCTCGTCGTTGTTCAGATGCATGTAACTGCTCGTCCATTCACCCTCGTGCTCGATGACGAGATAACGACCAGCGCTATGGCTCTTTCCTACGGTTTCGACAACACCATCCGCAATCGCGTAGACCTCGGTCATTTTCGGAGCCATCAAATCGTTTCCTTTATGACCCCGACCTCCGGAGCGTCTCGCGCCAAAGCTGTTGTCGAACTGTGTGGCCGAGGTTTCCTGGGGAAACCGGATGACAAACGGCGGTTCGTCGATCGTCGCTCCCGCTGGCGGAGCGGCCGCAACTGCGAAGACGAAGATAAGCGCCAGGAGCGGCAGTGGAACGAGGATCGTCCTTTTGGACGGCATATAGCCTCCATGGGGATTGGGGAATGGAACCAGGCGTGTGCTTCCAACTTGGCGGTCAAAACCCTAAGGGACTGCTCGCGCTATGTGAAACCGTGCTAGCAAAAGTTATTCGAGCGGCTTCTGCTCGGCCGACCGCTGACGGACCGAAAATCGAAGTCGTGAGACCGGGTCGTCATCGACCGAAATCACGAACGAGTACGAGCCCTCATGCCCGAACAGGAGATTGTTGAACGTGAACGACCGCACGAGGCCGATATCAGTCGTTTGAGCGTCATTTGCCTTGGGAAGCCGAATTTGTTGTGACAGCGGCTGGGGGAAAATGCCCTTCCCGTCTGCGTCCTGCAGTTCGACTGACAGCTTGATCTCATCGCTGTGCCATGACGTTGGTATTCTTAAACGAAGTCCGATAGCAAGAGAGGGATGCCGGGCGGGGAATTGGCGCACCCATAACGTATCCCACCCTCCACCGAGGATGAACAGCTTTCCACGGATGGCCTGGACCGAATCGGCGAGCAGGGCGACATCAACGCTTGGGCCCAACGTGTCCGGGGTCAGATCCACGACCCGAGGGTACCCGGGACAAGCGGAGTAACCTAGCCGCATGTCTGATAACACATCGATCGCCCCTGCCACGGGCAAACTCGGGATCCTCACGCCGGGAATGGGAGCGGTTTCCACCACCTTCGTCTCCGGCGTCCTCGCCGCACGCAAGGGCTATGCGACCCCTTTCGGTTCGTTGAGTCAGATGGCGCACATCCGTCTCGGTAAGAGGACCGACAACCGGAACCCGCTCATCAAAGACTTTGTGCCCCTCGCATCCCTCGAGGATCTGGAATTTGGTGGCTGGGATCCCTACTCGGACGATGCCTACACATCGGCGATGAAGGCCGGTGTGCTCGACCCCCGACACATCGAGGGAATCGGTGACGAACTCCGTCGCATCAAACCGATGTCCGCCGTGTTCTCCCATGAGTGGGTCAAGAACCTCGACGATGTCGACCAGGTAAAGGGTGGCGCCACCTACATGGACATGGCCGAATCGCTGATGGAAGACATCGATCGTTTCCGGGCCGAGAAGCAAGTCGATCGTCTGGTGATGGTGTGGTGTGGGTCCACCGAGGCATATCGGGATCTTGGCGAGGCTCATCAGTCCCTGGAGGCTTTCGAAACCGGGCTGAGAAGAAGCGACCCTTCCATCAGCCCATCCCAAATCTACGGGTACGCCGCACTGCAGATGGGTGTCCCCTTTGCCAACGGCGCACCGAACCTCACAGTCGACGTGCCCGCCCTCCTCCAATTGGCCAGGGAGAAAGGTGTCCCCATCGCCGGCAAGGACTTCAAGACCGGCCAAACCCTGATGAAAACGATGATTGCTCCAGGGCTCAAAGCCCGGATGCTGGGGGTAAACGGTTGGTTCTCGACCAATATCCTGGGCAACCGGGATGGCGAGGTTCTCGACGATCCGGAGAGCTTCAGGTCGAAAGAAGTCTCCAAATTGGGAGTTCTCGAGCAGATTCTCGAACCGGAGCTCTACCCCGAGTTGTACGGCGACATATATCACAAGGTCCGTATCAACTACTACCCGCCACGCGGGGATGACAAAGAGGGCTGGGACAACATCGACATTTTCGGTTGGCTTGGCTACAAGATGCAGATCAAGGTCGACTTTCTGTGTAAAGACTCAATTCTCGCCGCACCCATCGTTCTCGACCTGGCCCTGTTCATGGACCTTGCGGCCCGGGCGGGCAAGTCCGGAATCCAGGAGTGGCTTTCTTTCTACTTCAAGAGCCCCCAGGCAGCCGAAGGGCTCTACGCCGAGAACGACCTGTTCATCCAGTTGACGAAGTTGAAGAACAACCTCCGCCACGTCATGGGTGAAGATCTCATTACCCACCTCGGCACCGAGTACTACGACGAGGGATGAGCAAAGACGGGATCAAGTTCGGTCAATGGTCGATCCCCCCGTCCGAGTTGGAAGAGTCGTTCGATACGTCCGGTGGTCCGGGTGGGCAACACGCCAATCGGAACAAGACGGCCGTAACCATCCGATTCGATATAGCCCATTCTTCCCTACCGGAGTCTGTTCGCGACAATTTGATCAGACATCTGGGCAAATCGGCGATCGAGACTCATTCGAGCGAGTCCAGGTCGCAATGGCGAAATCGGGCTACGGCGCGTCACCGGTTGACGGCGATTCTCGAAGATGCCAGCCGAACGGCGAAAGCGCGTCGTCGCACACGGCCGTCCCGAGCTTCCAAGGACAAGCGATTGCACGAGAAGCGCCGGAAATCCGAGATCAAGGAACAGCGCAAACGCCCCACTACCGGCGACTAGGCCCGACCCGTCCACAGATAGAGTCACCGGTATGAAACAGGACCCGGCCGACCCGACGACCTGGATCGACGACGTGATCCTGGCTGCTCAGGCACGCGGGGAATTCGAGGCCCTGCCCGGAACTGGAAAACCGATCCCGGGAGCGGGGACCAGGGACGACGATCTCTGGTGGGTTCGTTCCTGGGTCGAGCGGAATCGGCAAGCCGCGACCACACCGGACAAACCACCTAATCTCCGTAAATGGAGATGACACCCGAGCGCTGGCGTTTTACAGAAGGTTATTCAGACGAAGTCTTTGGCGACCAGGACGACCACCTCGCCGGTCTGATGGGCCGAGCGGTGGCCGCCGGTCTGCCCCCGATTGCGGTATCAGCCGATGTTGGCCGCCTCCTCACCATCCTGACCCGGATGACCTCCGGGCAACGTGCCCTGGAACTGGGGGCACTCGCCGGATACAGCGGCATATGGATTGCCCGCGGGCTGGCAATTGACGGTCGACTCACCACTATCGAATACGCACCCAAACATGCAGAATTTGCCAGAACCGAGTTTGAAACCGCCGGTGTGGGGGATCGTGTCGATGTCGTCGTCGGGGCCGCACTCGACGTATTGCCAGCGTTGGCCGAGGACTGGGGCCCTGAGAGCGTGGACTTTGTCTTCGTCGACGCGGTCAAGACGGAATACCCCGACTACTTCGAATTGGTCAAGCCGATGATTGCGTCAGGTGGCCTTCTCGTCGCGGACAATGTGTACGGGACCGGTTCCGGGTGGATCGATGAGGGTCACGGCACCGACCGGTTCAACCGGATCGTTGCCGCCGATCCAGATTTTGAGGCGGTCGCCTTACCAATCCGTCAGGGAGTGCTGGTGGCCCGACGCCGATAAGGGCCGCAAGCCCGGGATTAGCGGATTCCGGGTGGCCGGGACAGAAAGATCCCTTTCTATACAGCTTTCGATTTGTATATACCCGACAAATGGCGCTGAGCATCAAGAGTGAGAAGGCCGATGAGCTCGCGCGCGAGTTAGCCGACCTCGCGGGGACGACACTCACCGGTGCGATTGTGATGGCGCTAGAGGAAGAGTTAAAGCGCCGCAAGAGCCAAACCGGCGTGGGCGACCGTTTGCGAGAGCTGTCCCGTGAGTTGGCCAAGTATCCCGTGCTCGACGATCGACCGGCCGACGAGATACTCGGGTACGACTATGGATTGCCCAATTAGTGGAAGTCGTTGTTGACACGTCGGCGCTTGTGGCTGTGGCTCTCGGAGCGATGATGGGCTCGTGGGTTTTTGACGTATTCAATAAAACGAAGGCCCGGTATGTCTCGTCCGCATCAGTTGTGGAACTGAAGTGTTGTTCTCGCCCACCGTCTCGGGGCGGCGGGTCCCGCAGCCGCCCAGCTAATCATCAGTCAAGGGGCAATGGAGGAGGTGGCACTCGACCATCAACAGGCGAGGCTGGCCACTCAAGGCTATCTCGCCTTCGGAAAGGGCCAGCATCCCGCAGCCCTCAACTTTGGCGATAGCTTCGTTTATGGACTGGCAGCGTCGTTGAACCTGCCTGTCGTCTGTCTCGGCAACGATTTCCCGCAGACCGATTTAGAGACGATTCATCCCGACTAGTCCGCGGCGAGATCGCGACCGCGATTCCGGTCTGGTTTGCCCAAAGCGGTAGTGGGAATCGAGTCGACTTTAAGCCAGCGTTTTGGAACCTGAAACGGGTCCAGCCTTTCCCGGGCCCAGTCGTCCAAGATCGAGGGATCTGCGGTCCCCTGGTAAAGGCACACAACCTCGTTGCCCCACTCCCACGATGGAACACCAACCACCATGGCATCAACCACATCATGGTGTAACCCGACCATCATCTCGACCAGCGCAGGATCAACATTCTCGCCACCGGTGACAATCACATCGTCGGCACGTCCCAGAATCCGGAGTGATCGGTCGCCGACCATTTCGCCGAGGTCGCCGGTGACAAACCAGTCACCAGGGCGACGGCTGGGATCACCCAAATAGCCACTGAATACCTGGTCGCCACGCAAGGCGATCCGCCCCGACTGGTCAATCATGGCTTCGACACCCGGCAACAAGTCGGCTTTGTATTCGAGCTGTGAACCCGGTCGCAGCGTCGCAATCTGGGCACAGGTCTCAGTCATCCCGTAGGTGGGGAGCACGGGAAGCCCTCGTTCGGCCGCTTCTCCCAATAATCCTTGTGGGATCGGCCCCCCACCAACTAGAACGGCCCTCAAACCTCGATATATTCTCCGGTCGTGGTCGAGGATCCTTCGCAGCATCGTTGGGACCACCGAAGCAATCGTCACTTCTCCGGATAGCGAATCGGCGAAACTCGATGCCTCGAAGCGCGGGAGCAAGCGCACTCCACCTCCGACGTATGCCGATCGGAACAACACCGACAATCCACCGACATGATGCAACGGCATGGCGATGAGCCATACATCATCCTCAGTGTGGCCGAGGTGCTGTGCTGACGCGACCACCGCCGCCCTCCAATTGTCAATGCTCAGCGGGACCAGTTTCGGCTCCCCCGTCGTCCCCGAGGTCGAGAGGATCGTCATCACTTCTTCGGGAACTGTTTGACCAACCCATCCCCGGCCATCGGAGATTCGGAGCGGGCCTGAACCAATGCCTGCGAAGATCTCCATTACCCCTGCGATGTCTCGACCCGGTGCCACCGACGTGAGTTCGCGCCCCCGGCGTTCCGGCAACCGGCCAACCAGCTCCCCGTACGAAATCGCAGAATCCGGTGTTGTCACAAACACCCGATCGGCCTTGCCATTAATCAACCAATCAATCACAACCTGATTCTGCCCCTTATCCTGCATCATTGTGGTTTCTGAAATATTCGATTCATCAGCGTGGTCCCAAG
>DATDCF010000150.1:0-4503 GCA_036524475.1 Acidimicrobiia bacterium
ATCTGCCGTGTCTGTCAGGCCCGATTCGGCCGCCATTATCTGTTGGGTGCGAAGAGCCACAAGCGCCGACTCTTCGGTTGGTAAACCCACGGCCTCGTCATAGGCGTTGGTGTGGAGCGACTGGGTTCCGCCGAGGACAGCACCCATCGCCTGGATGGTGGTGCGAACGACATTGTTGAGCGGTTGTTGGGCGGTAAGGGTCGAGCCAGCAGTTTGGACGTGGAAACGCATCGTCTCAGTCCGCGGATCTCTTGCCCCGGCAGCACGCATCTTGCGGGCCCAGATCCGACGCGCTGCCCGGTATTTGGCGATTTCCTCGAACATGTCGTTGTGGCCATTCCAGAAAAAGGAGAGGCGTGGCCCGAAGTCGTCGAGGTCCAGTCCGGCGTCAATCGCCGCCGCGACGTAGGCGAGGCCATTGGCGATGGTGAAAGCGACTTCCTGGGCGGCAGTCGCACCGGCCTCTCTGATGTGATATCCGCTGATGGAAATGGTGTTCCAGTTGGGGATGTTCTCAAAGGCATATGAAAAGAGGTCGGTCACCAGACGCATCGAGGGCGCCGGCGGGTATATGTAGGTCCCCCGGGCCACATACTCCTTGAGGATGTCGTTTTGGACGGTCCCCTGCAGTGATTGAGGATGGACTCCCTGTTCTTCTGCCACCAATTGGTAGAGCAGAAGCAGCAGCGGGGCTGTGGAATTGATGGTCATCGAAGTGGAGACCTCGTGCAGGGGAATCCCGGCGAAGAGCCGACGCATGTCGTCGAGTGAGTCGATAGCGACACCTACCTTGCCAACCTCTCCTGCCGCCAGCCCATGGTCGGAGTCCAAACCCATTTGGGTGGGAAGGTCGAAGGCCACGCTGAGACCGGTCTGTCCCGCATCGAGAAGGTCGCGGAACCGCCGATTGGTCTCCTCGGCAGTCCCAAAGCCGGCGTATTGGCGCATGGTCCACAACCGACCGCGATACATGCTCGGGTACGGGCCGCGGGTGTAAGGGAATTCCCCGGGAATCTCGACTTCGAACCCTTCAGGAAGTTTCGAATAGACCGGCTCTACCTCGATGTTTGACGATGTGATCCTGGTTTTATCCATACCGGCTGTATCCTGTCATAAGTCAGACACGATCGTAGGTCGGGAACTCTTCGACCGCCCAGGACGTCGAAACCCTTCGAATGGCAAAAAAGGCCCTCATTCACCAAATCGAGGCACGAGAAAGACGCGGACGTTGGTTCGGCGCTCTCGCCACCCTCCTCTCCATGTCCCTCCTTCTTTCCGGATGGGTCGGCCTTTTCGCGTTTCTGGGGGCAAATTCGGCCTATGGGACCTTCGAAGACGTAACTGACATCTGGATCCCGGATACCCGGGCGATGGAACTGACTCTTCCCGACTTGAGTCAGACCAGCCAGGTGTACGCCGATTCCGGTGAGCTACTCGCAGAACTACACGACGGGAGAAACTCCGAGCCACTCTCCTACGACGAGATCCCCGAAGTCATGGTGGATGCAATGCTCGCCGCTGAGGACGAAGAGTTCTTCGAACATCACGGTGTCGACTTCTCCGCGATTATGTCGGCCGCAATCGACAACTTTTCCTCAGGAGAGACCCGGGGTGGATCGACGATCACCCAACAGGTGGTGAAGAACGCGTTTGTCGGTAACGAAGTCACCATCGAGCGCAAGATCAGAGAGGCCTTCATTTCGGCAGAGGTGGAAAGACGTTTCTCAAAGGAGAGAATTCTCGAGTTTTACTTGAATTCGGTGTACTTCGGGGGCGGGGCATACGGCGTTGCCACCGCCTCCGAGGAGTTCTTCGACAAGGAGCTTTCCCGAATCCAGGCACATGAGGCGGCGGCCCTGGCCGTCCTGGTGCGAAACCCTTCGCTCTATAACCCGCGGATCCGACCGGAAATCACTCTCGAGCGGCGAAACGACGTCCTCGACGAAATGCTGGCCAACGGGTGGCTGACCGAAGCCGAGGCCTCCGTCGCCAAATCCCAACCGCTCGGCGTCGTCGACACACCTCCGAGGCGCGGCGTCGCCGACCACGTTGTCGCCGAAGTGAAACGCCAACTACTCAACGACCCCGAATTCGATTTCCTCGGTGACAGCAACGAATCACGCAAAATTGCTCTGTTCGGTTGTCCCGCCGATGACATCGCTTGCGAGGGTGGTGGTGGATACCAGGTGTTCACCACGATCAACCTCGAATTGCAGAATAAGGCGAACGAAGTGCTGGCCGAGTGGCTACCGCTTCTCGAATACGAAGCCAACGTCGAAGCCTGCCGCAAAATCCTCCCCAACGAGGCCGACGACTTCATCCAAAACTACGCCCAGACTCATTCGTGTGTCCCGACAGGCGCCCTGACCATGGTGGACAATGCCACCGGGGCTGTAATGGTGATGGCCTCTGGCCTTCCCTTCGAATTCTCCCAATTCGACCTAGCCGTCCAGGGTCGACGTAACCCGGGATCGTCCTTCAAACCCTTCGCCACGGTCGCCGCTCTGGAACAGGGTTTCACGATGGGACACACCTGGAGCGGGGCAAGCCCGTTGGAAATCGAGTGTGAATTCATTTGCTCTCCCAACGGCACAAACATCTGGAAGGTGAGTAATGCCGGCTCATCGCAGGGAATCATCACCCTCGACGCTGCCACCTACGGGTCGGTCAACACTGTCTACGCACAGGTGTCCAATGAGGTGGGACCCGACTCGATTGTCGACGTCGCCAGAAGAATGGGCATCACCGAAGCATCGTTGACCCCGGTGTTGTCCATCGTGCTGGGTACGTCTGAGGTGAGCACCAAGGAGATGGCAAACGCCTACTCCAACTTCGCCACCAACGGTGTCCACGCCGACGACTACCTGATCGACAAGATCCTCGACGCCGAAGGGAACGTGGTCTACCAAAACGAGCACTCCACCGAGCAAGTGGCCGATCCGGCGATTTTTGCGGCTGTCCGCAGATCGTTGGAAAAGGTCCCCACCTCGTCGGGAACAGCGGTGCGGGCAAACATCGGTCGTCCCCAGGGAGGAAAAACCGGTACCCATCAGAGCTACCTCGACGCCTGGTACGTCGGGTTCACACCTGAATACAGCACGGCGGTATGGGTTGGTTATGAGTCGCAACAGGTCCCGCTGACCAATGTCATCATCAACGGGCAAAAGTATGCCCGGGTATTCGGAGGTTCGGTGCCGGCACCGATCTGGGCCCAGTTCATGACCTATGTCACCCAGGATCTGCCTGTTTCTGCCTTCCCCGCCGACCCGCCCAATATCGATGACTACCTCAAGCCGCCAGCGACGAACGTCCCATCGGTCGTCGGCCTGATGGTTGACGAAGCGACCGATCGCCTGAGAGAAGCCAAACTCAACGTCACTGTCGAACTGGTCCCCTCACTCGAACCCGAGGGCCTCGTCGTCGCCCAATCGCGGTCGCCGGGGAGTTCGGTCCCCCAAGGCACGTTTGTCACCATCTTCGTTTCCAGCGGGGAAACCCCTAAGGGCGCCCTGCCCAATTTCGTAGGGATGACGCCGGAAGCGGCTATCGAGGCAGCGCGGGTCTTCGAAGAGGAAACCGGAGTCAAGTTGAGCCTCTTTACCCAAAAGGTAGACGTCGTCGACCCGGCCCTTGCCGGCAAGGTGGTCTCGATGACTCCCAACGCCGGCACCGCTGTCAGCGGCCAGGCAAGCGTGACGATCTTCGTCGGCCAGGTGCCGTAGACAACGTCGGCCAGCGGTTTCGACCAGCAAGGAAAGTTTTCGCGCACCGTTCTAAGCTACTTGACGATACTTAACAGTCTTTTGTAGAACTGTATCTATGAAGACAGAAACACCTTCCGTCAGTGGCAATGCTCGTCCTCCAGTCATGCGCGCTGCGTCGGCGGGAGGTGTTTCTGTCCGAGCCACAGTTCGGGTGCGCCCCATGGTTCCGGTGGAGTTGATCGAGGGAACCGGTGGTTTCGCCGCCACCCATCCATATGTTCGAAGGTTCTGGGTGGCTGCCCTGGGTTCGGATGCCATTGCCGAGCTGCTCCGCCTGGTCCGGGCTGCCGAAAAGGGAGAGGGGGTGCGGCTACCCAGACAACTTCCCCAGTTGCTCCGGGCCGGTCTCGTCGATGCGACAAGCGGCACCCTCGTCGTCAGCAACCGCGTGCCCGTAGTGCCCCGCGAGTTGCAATGGCGGTTCCCGCCGTCACTGGCCGCCGAACATTCCAGGTGGGTGCGAGCGGCCTCCTCAAAACCCCGCGTAGATCCGTCGACATGATGATCGCAGCTACGGCTCTCTCGAATGAGCTGCCGCTGTTCACCAGAAATCGCGACGATTTCTGGTGAAACTCGAAGAACTGATTGAAGTCGTCGCCGTCTGAGACAGCATTCCTACTTGCGGGCGGCCAGCATCCACATCGCCAAAAGGGCAACCGCCTCACCGACAGCGAACCCGGTTGCGACCCGGAGGTCGGGTTCGGGGCGGAAAACAAACATGACGACCAAGGCAGCGACC
>DATDCF010000151.1:0-7880 GCA_036524475.1 Acidimicrobiia bacterium
ACAAGGAGCGGCGCGTCGCTATCCGTGGCGGTGAATGTCGAATACAACTGGATGAACACCCACCACAGAACCAACCCGACGCCGCCGCTGAGGGTGACCAACCCAATGCCCGATCCGACCACGCGATAGATCTGGGAGATCGACCCACCGGGCCTGTCGATGCGAGCTGCCCTGTCATGGATTGCAACCACGGCCGCCACGATGGCTACATCGGTTAGGCGGGGGAGACTCCCGCCAAATGCCGCCCTGACGATGATGACTGCATAGACAACCAACCATGTGAGGTAGACCAGATCGGTGAAGGCAAGGTAGATCGACCAGGCAACACTGTCAGGATTGACCTCGCGGCGGTCGTCCTGGCGTCGCCAGAGGATGTAGGCAATTGGCCCGGCGACGATGAGTCCTGCCAGCGCTCCGGAAAGATCTTGCTGGGACATCCCCACCAGGCTTTCCCCCGGGAATGCGGCCCTGCCCAACAAGAAGAGCGCCCAAACCGTTCCTCCGATGAAAATTGCAAGGAGGCCATAAGCGATCAGGTCTCCGCCGATTGACCCATCTTTGCTTCGACCAGAGAGCGCTTTGATAACACCGAAAATTATCAGGCCCACTATGGCGAGAAGGAGTAGACCTCCCAGAACCAAGCTCATATGTTGAAACAGGCGTAGGTGAAGTAGGGCCAGGGGTCGCCGGTGATCGCCCAACCACCTTCTTCATCGGTCAACTCGATCTGTTCGAAGTATCCGCTGCTCACCCCGACATCGGTCTGGTTGATAGCAACCTCGACAACTGTGACCGTGCCCATTTCACGCGTCGCTCCGAGAGTCGCCGTGAACGAGTCGTAATAGAAGTTGTCTGATATGTCCTGGGCGGTGCATGCCTCTTGGATCTCAGTGGTTGTCTGCTGCAACGCCGCTTCGTAGTCGTTGTCGGCCAGGGCCTGAAGGTAGACCTGGACCGTGCCTTCCGGGGTGGTGGGATCGAGGGCGACTGGTTCACGGAGCAAGGCGACAACGGTGAGTGCAACGACGACCAGGAGAACGATGAGGGGAAACGTCCAATTTCGTTTCGTCTGACCGGCATCCGTCGCGGTGTTGTCAACCATTTCGGTCATTGTGCCCCCTGCATGGGGGTTTGACGAGTCAAAGAGTGAAAAGGTTTCAGGCTCGGGTGAGAAGCTCGGGAACTCCGGCGCCCACCAGAACAACGGGTTGATATCCACGCCCCTCCAGCACCGAGGCTGCAATCGTCGCCCGATACCCGCTCTCGCACGCAATGAGAACCGGTCGATCCTGATCGATCGTTTCAGGGATGCTGTCAGCCAGGTCGGGCGTATAGCAAGTAATCGAACCGGGGACCGTGCCAAAGGCCCAATCGGTTGGTGCTCGCACATCGAGCAGCTGGACGCCTTCGCCCAACATGTGGATCGCTTCACCCGTGTTGACCACTTCGTGTCCGACCAGCCGGGAAGCCCATTCGTCGAGGTCCCGGATTACCCCGACCACCCGATCGAACCCGATCCTGGCCAGCTGGCGTTGCGCCTCGTCGAGATCCTGGTTCTGGTTTAGCACCAGGACTAGTGGCGAATTGAACGGGATCATCCATCCGACCCACACGCCGAAGTCCTTCCGCAACTCCACCGCTATTGATCCCGGAATATGGCCGGAGGCGAACTCAGTTCTGGACCGGGCATCGACCACCACGACATCGTCGATGTCATCGAGGTGACCTGCTTCGACTGTCGGTGGTGCGTGCAGGTCGGGCGCGGGACGGCCCTGGAGGTTGGCCGGGCCCATGTGCTGGTAGTAGTCGGGGAATGGCGCCAGACCCGAAAGGTGAGCCGCTGCGAATGCGTCTTCGTCCCGGTGGGTGAGGACAGGATTGGTCCGCACTTCGACGCCGATTGTCGAATCGGCGTTGCCGGCGACCGTCGCAGTACAGAAACTCCCGGCACCATGTGTTGGATAGAGCCGGGTTTCGGCGGGGAGGGCGGCCAACCGGTTGATCGAACGAAACTGAAGGCGGGCGAGGGTGTCGGCCCGATCCATGCCGAGGAGGTCGCTCCTGCCTGCTGATCCCACGAGAAGGCTTCCACCGGAGAAAACCGCCGTTTCGACACCGTCGACCAGGATCAGGTACGACACGTGTTCGGGTGTGTGGCCCGGAGTGTGAATAGGTCGGATTGTCAGCCCACCGCTGAGCAAGTCTTCTCGGTGAAAAGCCGGTGTGTGTCGGTAGACCGGTGCTGCGCCCGCGGGGATGATCAACTCCGAGCCCAGCGCCCGCGCCAGGTCAGGGGCTCCGGAAACGTAGTCATTGTGGAGGTGGGTCTCCATGACCCAACGGACTTCGATGTCGAGCTCCTCGATCACGGGCAGGAAGCGGTCGATATCCCGCTGGGGATCGACGACGATTCCGAGTCCGTCGTGGGCGACGACGTAGGTGCTGTCTCCCAGTCCCTCGGTTCGGATTGTGCGGATCTCCAAATCAGTCCTGCATTCCCAAGGCTTTGACGCCTCCTTCGAGATTCGCGACGTGCTGGAAACCAACACTTGAGAGATAGCTGGCCACTTGTGCGCTACGACTTCCGGAACGGCAGACGCACAAAATTGGCGTCGACTTATCGAGCTCGTCGACCCGTTCCGTTATCTCGGTCATCGCGATGAGTGTCGATCCAGGAAGGGTGCCCAGGCTCCACTCCTCGGATTCCCTGACGTCGAGAATGACGGCGCCACTCTCCTGGCTCCAGGTCTCCCAATCCGGGGCGGGCACTCTCTCAAATCCTGACATTACAAACCATCTCCTGGAATAGACAGGTGACATGTTTGAGTCACCGTCACAACGGGCTTCGCACGAACAGGGTACCGGGTGGGTGTACCTCACGGAGCTGGAGAACATGGCGATCTGGCTCTGTGACGGCGACGAGGCATCCGCGGCGTTGCGTGCCGCCACGTCGTCGATGGACACGTTCCGGGGCTCGGCCATGGTCAAGAGGTGGATCCACGCCATGACGACTTTTGAATTCGAAACTGAGTTCGGGGACAGCCCCTTTTCCGACACCCTCGAACGATTGGTCGAGGGCCGGAGGGTTCGGATGCCGAACGGAAACGCATTCGAAACAGAGGTAGCGGCCCGTCTCTCGGTCATGGAGCAGCTCGCCCGGCTCCCCGACAATTATCGATGTGCCCTCTTGCTCAAAGAGGGTCAAGGATTGTCGGTTGAACGAACCGCGAAAGTGATGGGGGTCTCGCCGGCCTCGCTCCGCTCGATCCTCTATCGGGCGCGTCGCTCCCTCCGTTCTGACTGAGGAACTTCCCGGGTCTCGGTCTACACTGCGGCGGCGTTCAAGGTTCGGAGGGACCATCGACATCGCAGTGCTTGTCTCCGGCTCTGGCTCAAATCTCCAGGCCCTTATCGATGCCGCCGACCCAGAAGTCAACGTCCGCCTCGTCATCTCCGATCGCGACGGCATTGCGGCCCTCGATAGAGCAGTGGCAGCGGGTATTCCAACCCGGGTGATCCATTATCAGGACTTCGCCGGACGCGATGAATTCTCGGCGGGTATTGTCGAGGCGGCCTCGGAAGTGGAGGCACTGATCCTGGCCGGATTCATGCGGATCCTCTCGCCGTTGGCGGTCGACCAATTCCGCCACAGGATCCTCAATGTCCACCCATCTCTCCTGCCGGCATTTCCCGGCGCCCACGCAGTGGCACAGGCCCTGGCTCACGGGGTCAAGCTCACCGGTGTGACTGTCCACTTCGTGGACGCGGAAGTGGACCATGGCCCGATCATTGCCCAACGTGAAGTTCCGGTTTTGAATGGCGACGACGAGGCAAGACTCCACTCTCGAATTCAAGCGGTGGAACACCGTCTCTATCCGGAAGTGGTGTCCGCCTTCGTACGTGGCAACATCGAGGTTTCCGGCCGCGAGGTGATCTGGCAGTGAGGACTCAGGTAAAACGGGCGCTGCTCAGCGTTTACGACAAGTCGGGCTTGGTCGAATTCGCCGCTGGTCTGGCTGACGGGGGAGTCGAAATCGTTTCGTCTGGCGGCACGGCCACAGCCCTTGCTGAGGCGGGTTTGAGTGTCACCCGGGTTGAGGAGGTGACCGGAGCCCCGGAAATTCTCGGTGGCCGTGTCAAGACCCTCCACCCGGGGATTCACGGGGGAATCCTGGCCCGGCCCGGTCACGAAGAAGATGTCAACGACCTCGAAGCCAACGGAATCGATTTCTTCCAACTAGTCGTCGTCAATCTCTATCCGTTCCGGGAGACGGTGGCCGACCCCGACGCCACCGAGAAGGAAATCATCGAGAAGATCGACATCGGCGGCCCAACCATGGTGCGCGCTGCCGCCAAAAACCACGCGTTTGTGGGTGTGGTAACCAACCCGGGCCAGTATGAAGCAGTGCTAAACGCCATAGCGGAAGGTGGCCTGGACGACGAACTTCGCCGCGACCTCGCCACGGAAGCCTTCTTCCACACGGCTTCGTACGATGCTGCAATCGTCGGTTGGCTGGGCCGGGATCTTGTTCTGCCTTTCCGTCACCATTCCAGCCTCCGATACGGTGAGAACCCCCACCAGGAGGCAGATGTCTTCTTCGAAGATGGCTCGAGGCCGTGGTGGCTGGAGGCGCGCCAGCATCAGGGTAAGGAGATGTCATTCAACAATCTCGCCGACGCAGATGCTGCTTGGAGCCTGGTCCATGGTTCGGTGCCCGACATTTCGGTGGCGGTGATAAAGCACACGAATCCTTGTGGTTTTGCCTATCACGATCGGGTGGCGGATGCGTTTCAACGAGCGTGGGATTGCGACCCGGTTTCGGCCTTCGGCAGCGTTGTCGCGATCAACGCGAAGGTAGACACCGAAACCGCACGGCTGATAGCAGAGCGTTTCATCGAGGTTCTCATTTGCCCCTCGATCGATCCTGATGCCCTGGCGATTCTGGCCAGGAAAAAGGATCTCCGGGTCCTGGAGGCACCAGCACCCGACCCGCGTCCTGTCGATTTTCGCAGCATCGATCATGGTCTTCTCGCCCAGGACCGGGACAATGATTCTGGTGAGAAATGGGAATCGATTTCCAACACAGCTCCGACACCTGGAGAGATGTCCGAGTTGAGCGTTGCGATGTCGGTGGCCATGCACACCAAGTCGAACGCCATCGTCATTCTCAAGGACGGAGCCGCCGTCGGTATCGGCGCCGGAGATCAGTCGAGGGTGGGGGCAGCGCGGAAGGCCCTGGCGCAAGCGGGCGAACGGGCCATAGGCGCGGTGGCCGCATCCGATGCCTTTTTCCCTTTTCGTGACGGGCTCGACCTCCTCGCCGGGGCAGGAGTCACTGCCATCGTGGAACCAGGGGGATCGCGCAACGACCAGGAGTTGATCGATGCCGCCAACCAACACGAGGTGGCTCTCGTGTTCTCGGGTGTCAGGCACTTCAGACACTGATGACTGCCCGGATTCTCGATGGCAAACTCGTGGCCGCAGCCGTTAAGGCGGAGGTTTCCGATTCGGTAGGCGAACTGGACTTCCGTCCGGGATTGGCCACGGTGCTGGTCGGTGACGATCCTGCCTCGCACACATACGTGAGAGGCAAACGCAGGGATGCCGCAGAGGTCGGCATCGAGTCGTTTCATCACGAGCTGGCAACCGATATGAACCAGGGTGAACTGGAGTCGCTGATCGCGACTTTGAACTCGGATGACTCGGTGGACGGCATTCTCGTTCAATTGCCCCTGCCCGCTCATCTCGACGCCGAGCGAATAGTCGAGCTGATCGATCCACAGAAGGATGTCGACGGTCTCCACCCGTACAATTTGGGTCTGCTCGTTCTCGACCGGCCCGGCCTCCGCCCATGCACCCCCGGCGGGATCATGCGGATTCTCGCCCATTACGGCATACCGACCACGGCGAGCCGTGCTGTCGTTGTCGGGAGATCGTTTCTGGTCGGGCGTCCGCTGGCACTGATGCTTTCGAGCAAGGGGGCGGATGCAACGGTGTCGGTGGCCCATTCCCGGACCGCCGACCTCGCATCGATAACGCGTGAGGCCGACATCCTCGTCGCCGCGGTCGGATCAGCAGAGTTGATCACGGCTGACCTCGTCAAGCCGGGAGCGGTCGTGATCGATGTCGGGATCAACCGTGGGGAATCCGGTCTGGTCGGCGACGTCGAGTTTGAGAGTGTGTCCGAGGTTGCATCGGCGATTACACCGGTTCCCGGGGGAGTAGGCCCGATGACGAGGGCGATGCTTCTGGTAAACACGTTGAAGGCGGCCAAGGCCCGCAGGAGTTAGTCACTCGCTGGAATGACTGGCTTCTCCTAGTTCAGTGAGGCCGCGCTGAAGACAACGTGAAACGGCTTGCAGTAGATGACGACACTTGAGTACAAGCTCAGGTCGACGTCGTCAGGGATCTCGTAGTTCTGGTCGCCGATGTTCCCCTTGAGACCGGCGAGTTCGATGTAGTCGCCCAACTCGTCGCCGGCAGATGGGCTCGATCCGGATGCCAGGAGGACCCGGAGGTCTGGCCCGTTGGTCACCTCGAAATTCTCCAGCCTCAAAACCAGGGAACCGTCCTCGAGTTGATAGATGGTGGCTGTCCCCGAACCTTGATGAAACTCGTCGGCATCCTGGAACTCGCCGGTTGCGAGGGTGACGAGAACCGGTCCTTCAGCGGGCATCGGTTCTTCGGTTTCGCTGTCCGGGGCTTCGGCGGCATCTTTCATGGCTGCTTCGACTTCTTCCGGGGTCATTTCGTCGGGGACCTGTGCCGATGCGGACATAGGAAACTCTTCGTCGACCTCGGTATCCAGGTATAGCGGGGAGAGCAGCCACCATGCGACGAGGAGGGCGGGGACACCGATCACGACGGCACCGACTGTCATGTTGCGTTTGTTGAGACGACTCATAGTGGTGCCCAACCTATCGACCGTCCCGAAAAGCGAGCGTAAACCCGTTGATAAAACGCCATAAATAAGAGGTCGCTAGGCTGTTGTCTCCGTTTCAATCTGCAGGAGAGAGAGTTTCGCCCATGGGCGCACCGATAACCATGGGGCCTGACGGCCTCAACGTACCGAACCAACCGATCATCCCATTCATCGAAGGTGACGGGATCGGGCCCGATATCTGGGCTGCCGCCGTCAGGGTATTCGACGCGGCCGTAGAGAAAGCCTACGAAGGCGAGCGCAAGGTCGACTGGAAGGAAGTCCTCGCCGGCCAGACGGCGTTCGACGAGACCGGGTCGTGGCTCCCCGACGAAACGGTCGACGCATTCTCCACCTATTTGGTCGGAATCAAAGGTCCGTTGACCACCCCGGTCGGCGGTGGTATCCGATCCCTCAACGTCGCACTTCGCCAGTTGCTCGACCTCTACGCCTGTGTCCGCCCGGTGAGGTGGTACGAAGGCGTGCCGTCGCCGGTGAAAGATCCCGGCGCGGTCGACATGGTCATTTTCCGTGAGAACACCGAGGACGTCTACGCCGGCAAGGAGCTCGAGGAGGGGACTGAAGACGCCAGGAAGCTTCTCGACTTTCTAGCCTCGGAATTCGGCTGGGAGATTCGACCGGACTCCGGTCTGGGCCTCAAGCCGATCTCGATCACCGGTTCCAAGCGACTGATCCGCGCCGCGATCAAGTTCGCGCTGGAGAATGGGCGCAAGTCGGTGACACTGGTCCACAAGGGCAATATCATGAAATTCACCGAGGGTGCTTTCCGGAGCTGGGGTTACGAGCTCGTCAGGGAGGAGTTCTCGGATAGGGCAGTCTCATGGGAAGACAGCGGGGGTGAACCCGGTGACAAACTCCTCGTGCAAGACGTGATCGCCGACGCCATGCTGCAACAGGTCCTCACCAGGCCGGCAAACTACGACGTGATCGCCACTACCA
>DATDCF010000152.1:0-6009 GCA_036524475.1 Acidimicrobiia bacterium
GAACTGTGTTCTCCACCGAACTTGCCCACCAGCCGGTGACGGCTGTGAAGTTGAAGGCTTTCCAGACGGCTCATCAACTCCGGGCTGAGGAGGGTCACGGAATTCCCCGGATCTCCGCCTTCGGTTCGGGGGTTTCGGCAACGATCTGTTCGATGATCGTGTCGGCATGAACTCCCTCGGCAACTGCTTCGTATCCGAGTACCAGACGATGCCGTAACGCGGGCATAGCGGCCCAGCGGACGTCGCCGGCAGTGACGTGGGGCCGCCCGTCGAGCAGGGCGACAGCTTTGGCGCCGAGGATTATGGCCTGGCCACCGCGAGGCGAGGCCCCCCAACGCACATAACGCTTCACCGGTGGCGACACCCGGGCGCGGTCGGGGTGGGTCGCTTCGATCATCAGCGACACATATCGAATGAGGTGGGAGGCGATCGGCACGGTGGGCGTGGTTTGCACCATGCGGATCAGGGCGTCGGCATCGGCCACCTGGGGGACTTCAGCTGTCTCTCCAGTGGTCGTCCGTCTCAGAATCTCCTCGAGGACTTCGGCGTTGGGTGACGTCACCCTCGCCTTGAACATGAAACGGTCGAGTTGGGCTTCCGGAAGCGGATAGGTCCCTTCCAATTCAATCGGGTTTTGCGTCGCGAGCACCAGGAAGGGACGGGGGAGAGCCCTGGTCTCGCCGGCCACGGTGACACTTCGCTCCTGCATCGCCTCGAGTAAGGCCGCCTGGGTCTTCGGTGTTGCCCTGTTGATTTCATCGGCGAGAAGGAGATTGGTGAAGACTGGCCCCGCCCGGTACTGGAAGTTCCGATGACCCGTCTCATCCTCGGCCAGGATCTGGGTACCCACGATGTCGGCGGGCATCAGATCGGGGGTGAACTGAATCCGCCCGAATTCGACGCCGATGGCGGCCGCGAAGGCCTTGACAAGCTCGGTCTTTCCCAGCCCGGGAACGCCTTCGAGCAGAACGTGTCCTTCAGCTAGCAAACCGATGAGTGTCTGACGTATCAGATCGTCCTGTCCGAAAATGCGAAGCCGTACGGCATCTTCGATGCTGTTAGCTACGGATGCGTATTGATCGATCTCGATCGGCTCGGATGGAGTTGTGATGGTGGACTCCTGCGTCTACTGGGCTTGCTGGGAGAGGATGTTGAAGTAGTTCTGCACAATTCCCCGCAATGACGGTGGTAGTTGCAGTGACGAGAGGGTGTCAGCGGCTTCGCCGAGGTAGTCGGGGAGCACCTGGGCGTAGGGGACAACAGACTGGCCTCGTTGAGTGGGGGCATCGCCCCGGCCGATGATGTCGCCGGACCCGGAGCCACCGTCGATGCCGACTTGGATCTGGTCGCTGATGCTGCCTTCGAGGATGGGATCGAAAATTGTCTGGACATCAGTGCCGTAGTCGCCTTTGGCCCCCGAGCCAACGGTGCCCTGTCCACCCTGGCCGGCGGCGCCTCCGGCGCCGGGGGCCACTCCTGAAATCTGACCTGTGGCACCACCCCCGCCCGGTGTGCCTCCCTGACCACCGCCCCCCTGGCCCTGGCCCTGTCCTTGGCCCTGCCCTTGTCCTTGCCCCTCTCCCTGTCCTTGGCCCTGGCCCTGGCCTTGACCTTGACCTTGAGCAGCCGCACCTGAGACCCGGGAGCGAACACCGTCGAGGGCGCGCAACGTCTCGGCCAAGGCTTGCTGGCCCCGTGCTGACCCGATTCCAGCCGCTTGGTCCGAGGCAGCATTTTGCAAGGCCTGCGACGCCCCGGCGAGACTTCCAGCACCGATCGCCGTGGCCGCTTCGGAAAGCTGGCTGGACAACGCCGGGTTGCCGGAAGCCTGAGAGGAGGCGAGATCTTGAAGACGGTCCTCGAGGGCGTTTAGCTCTTGCTCGGAGAGTTCATCGATCAGCCCGGCGAGTTCTTCGAATTGTGAGGCAGAGTCGAGAGAACCGGGAGCAAGGGGTCGTAGAGTGAGGTCACGGGCCAGCCCCTGGGCAGCTGCCTTCTGGGCCAGGAACTTGGCATCGACATTCGCTTCCAGCCGCTTGTCCGTCTTGTCCAGCGCCTCGAGGGCTTCCTCCGCCGTATTCGACTCCCTGAGCTCTTTCGCCAATTGGCGGAGCTCGTCGGCGATCTCCTCACCCTTTTCGACATCAGCCACTTCGATAGCTTCGGCGATTCGCTCCAACTCCTCGGCTTCTGCGGCCAGTGCCTCTTTGGTGCCGGCCGATAACGCCGGTGTTGAAGACAAGGGGGGGAGCAGCCCGATGACAAGGGCCGCGGCTACCAGTGCACCAGCGTTACGCAGCCGCCGACGGTCGGCGAAGAAGTGGATGGCGTCCCGGGCCGTGCTCCGGGCGACGACTTCGTCGGCCCGATGCTGAATCTGGTTGTGGAGTGGCTCCTCGGGATCAGAGAATTCGAGGGCGGTGGTGAGAGCATCGCGTTCGCCGAGACCCCGTTCAGCTGTTCGGGCAGCCTGCCACGTGGTGACCGGTTTGAAGAAAGACCAGACCAGGAGTGTCGCCGATGTGACGACCACAGCGAGCGCAGTGAAGATGAGGAGTCGATCGGTGGGGCTGAACCAATCGATCAAGGCCGCCAGGACCAAGGCCCCGGCAAGAAACGGCGCGAAGTGTTGAACGGTGGCAACGAGCCAGGCCCACCGCATACGTCTACGAATTGCGCCGAGAAATTTCTCTCTGGAGTCCCTCAACTGCTCCTCCTTGAGGATAAGACGTAGGCAGACGACGCCCGGTTCCCCGATTTCTTGCCAGACACCAACAATTTACCCGGAATCGGGGTCAACCAGAGTTGCCGGACCTCTCCCGCTAAACTTTCCAATGCGATGCATCGAATAGTGGTTGTGGGTTGCTCCGGTTCAGGCAAGACCACTCTCGCCCGGCAGTTAGCCTCCAGACTCGACTTCCCACATATGGAATTGGATGGCGTCTACCACCAACCCAACTGGGAGCCGTTGCCGGGTGCCGAATTTCGGGCTCGCGTCGCCGGGTTTGCGCTTCAGCCGCAATGGGTGATCGACGGAAATTACACGAGCGAAGGCATCCAGGAGCTGTTGTGGCCCGTTGCCGACACGCTCGTTTGGCTCGACCCGCCAAAACGGGTGGTGATGGCGCGTGTTACCCGTCGAACGATGAGCCGATGGCTCACCCGTCAAGAGATGTGGAATGGCAACCGTGAACCGATCACCGGACCTTTTCGGCTCAATCCGGAAAAGAGCGTTATCCGCTGGGCATGGACCCGCTATGACCACGTCCGGGAGAAGTATGAAGAATTGCTCGCTGGAACCGAAGCCGTCCATCTCCGAACCTATCGTCTGCGGACCCGGGGAGAGGTCGAGGTGTTTCTCGCCTCGATATCGAATGACTAGCCGTCAGCAATTACCCTGCGTCGTTCTATGACCCGAAACATTCCGGAAAAGCCATCTCTCGATGGGATTGAAGCGAGATGGGATGAGTGGTGGGAATCGGAAGGCACCTTCCGCTTTGACCGCACCAAAACTCGTGATGAGATCTTTGCGATCGACACGCCGCCTCCGACCGTATCGGGATCGTTGCATATGGGTTCGGTTTTCGGGTACGTGCAGACGGACGCCCACGCCCGCTATCGAAGGATGTCCGGCAAGGAGGTTTTCTATCCGATGGGTTGGGACGACAACGGGCTTCCGACCGAGCGCCGGGTTCAGAATTATTACGGGGTCCGATGCGATCCGACCCTCCCGTTTGACCCGGACTTCGTTCCTCCGGAGACCCCGCCCGATCCACCGATCTCGGTGAGCCGCCGCAATTTCGTCGCACTCTGCCACGGATTGACGGCCGAAGACGAGGTGGTGTTCGAGAATCTCTGGCGGACCATGGGTTTGTCAGTTGATTGGCAGCAGAATTACGCCACGATCGATGAGCACAGCCAACGCACATCACAGAGGGCGTTTCTCCGCAACCTCGGCCGCGGTGAGGCCTATTCACAGGACGCCCCGGTGCTCTGGGACGTCGACTTCAAGACCGCCGTGGCACAGGCGGAGTTGGAAGATCGTGAGCGCCCCGGCGCCTACTATCGGATCGCCTTTCGCGGCGCTGACGGATCGGACGTGCTCATCGAGACCACAAGGCCAGAGTTGGTCTGTTGCTGCGTCGCCCTCGTCGCCCATCCCGATGATGAGCGCTACCGGGGGCTGTTCGGCTCCTCGGTGACGTCACCGTTGTTCGGGGTGGAACTCCCGGTCCTGGCCCACAATCTCGCTGATCCGGACAAGGGGAGTGGCATTGCCATGGTGTGCACGTGGGGCGATACCACCGACATCACCTGGTGGCGCGAACTCGACCTGCCCACCCGGGCGGTGATCCAGCAGAACGGCCGATTCCAGACGGAAATGCCTGAGTGGATAGATAGCAGTGAAGGAAAGACCGCCTACCAGGAGATATCCGGCCTGTACCCGAATCAGGCGCAGCAGAAAATGGCCGACCTCCTGAAGACATCGGGCGACTTGAGGAGTGAACCGAAACCTATCGCCCATCCGGTGAAATTCTATGAGAAGGGTGATCGACCGCTCGAGATCGTGTCGTCCCGGCAGTGGTATATCCGTAATGGCGGCCGGGATGACTCGCTGCGCCAGACACTTTTGCAACGAGGAGAGGGCCTCGATTGGGTGCCTGACTTCATGGGGGTCCGGTACAAGCACTGGGTTGAGGGACTCAACGGGGACTGGTTGATATCTCGTCAGCGGTTCTTTGGTGTGGCGATTCCGCTCTGGTACCCCCTCGACGCGGAGGGCCTGCCCGACTATTCCGCGCCGATCGCTCCCGATGAGTCCGATCTGCCCATTGACCCGACATCGGCGACGCCGGATGGTTATGAGGAGGGTCAGCGGGGCGAGCCGGGCGGGTTTGTCGGTGACCCCGACATCATGGATACCTGGGCGACGGCATCGCTCACACCCCAGATTGCGGGCCATTGGGAGGACGACCCGGACCTCTTCGACAGAGTGTTTCCAATGGATATCCGACCTCAAGGGCCTGAGATCATCCGAACCTGGCTGTTCTCGACTCTGCTTCGCTCCTATTTCGAACATGGCCAGCTGCCGTGGGGTCACGCCACCATCAATGGCTGGATTCTCGATCCCGACCGGAAGAAGATGTCGAAGTCAGTCGGGAACGTGGTGACCCCTCTCCCTCTGATCGAGGAGTACGGTGCTGAGGCCGTCAGGTATTGGGCGTGTAATGGTCGACCCGGAACCGACACCGCCGTCGACTACGGGGTAATGAAGATCGGGCGGCGTCTCGCGGTCAAGATCCTCAACGCCTCTCGTTTCGCTCTCGGCTTCGGCGAAGACGTCGGTCCTGAGGCAATCGATCAACCCCTCGATCGATCGATGCTCGCCGGGCTTGCCGGACTGGTGGAACATGCAACCGCGGCCTTCGAGACGTTCGACTACGCCCGGGCCCTCGAGGTAACGGAGTCGTCGTTCTGGAGTTGGACCGACGACTATCTGGAGCTTGTGAAGGCAAGGGCATACGGGACAGGGCCAGAAGCGGGATCTGCCCATGCCAGCCTTCAGCTCGCATTGAGCGTCTATCTCCGGCTATTCGCACCGATTCTGCCCTTTGTCACCGAGGAAGTTTGGTCCTGGTGGCGTCAGGGGTCGGTACATCGCACCAACTGGCCAACTGCCGGTGAGTTCGAGGGTCTCCTCGGTGACCCCGACGTCCTCGCCAGGACTGGCGAGGTCTTGACGGCGGTGCGCAGGGCCAAGTCGGACGCAAAGACCTCGATGCGCACGGAAGTCACCTCACTCACTGTCGTCGCTGACCCGACGACGATCCATGCCCTTCGCGATGCCGAGGCCGATCTGCTCGAGGCGGCCCGTGCCACCGGGATCGAATACCGCGAGGGCCCATTCGCGGTGGGAGCGACCCTGGCGATCGAAGACGCATAAACGTGTTTCTTGCATTTATGACGCATAATCACTAAGATTGCGCCTATGACGCATAGTTTCACCTC
>DATDCF010000153.1:0-10909 GCA_036524475.1 Acidimicrobiia bacterium
GATCACGAGTGCAACCGCGAAAGTGCCCCGCCACCCGACAACATCGGTCAGGGCGGCGCCGATACTGGGGGCGACCGCCGGAACGAGGATGAATACTCCCAGGATGAATGACATGAGCCTCGCCATCTCCGCACCTTCATAAATATCTCTGACGATCGAAAGCGTCAGAACCCGCGGTCCCGCACCTCCCAGGCCCCATACAAATCGAGCCACGAGAAGTACGGCAAAGGAAGGGGCGAGCACTGAAGCCAGGCCCCCGATGACGTACAGAACGATTCCGGCATATAGAAGGGGTTTGCGGCCAAATCGATCGGAGAGGATTCCGTAAACCAATTGGGAAGCCGCCAGACCGAGGATGTAGGCCGTGACCAATCCGGCTACCGCCGTAGAGTCTGGCGACATCCCGAATGATTCGCGAATGGCTCCCATCGCTGGGAGCATCAGGTCGACGCCAAGCGCCGCGATCGACATCAAAAACGCCATCAATGATATGAATTCGCCTCGTCCGAGACGGGGAGGAAGAACGGCACTGGCAGATGGCATCGAGCTATTGTGGCAGAATTGTGTAAGGGGTCAAATAACGTATGGTGCCTACGGGCGAGCTACCTGATTCGATACCACCAGGTGGGCAGACCAACCGCCGCCTCGCCCGGCGTAACCAGGACTCCGGGACACTCAGCGACATCGGCCACTATCCGGGATAAGAACCCCGATGTCGGCCCGATGACGGATGCGTCCACGGGAGTGCCACATCGAATCATCTCTACCCCTACCCAGACGAATTCCCACGGCTCAGGGTTCGGGCCCTGGGCACTTACGTCATCGGGGTATGAGGGGACGAATCCGAATCGCTTCGCGTTGTGGAAGTTGTCCTTTTCCAGCCAGGCATAAGCCGGCGTCTCCCGAAACTCGCCGAATGTGCCATCGGGATAAATGAAGTCGAGCGCATACCCGCTGTGATGTTTTGAGGTGCCCGGAAGCGAATACCACCGGAGGGCAGCATTGATTGCCTCATCGCTGGTACCCGCGAGTTTCGAGTTGAACAGATTTCGTTGCCGGTCGGGAGACCGGTATGCGGACAACACGATGAACGGCAAGCCGGCTTCACGCGCTGCCACTTTCAACTGTCTCCACGCTGACGCAGCCTCGGGTTGCATGGATATTCCGTCCGCCTGGACCAGTCCATCCGACGCTACGGGACGAAGTACGTAGCCCCGCTGAAATGCCATCGACCAGATGCGGTCGTCGAGTTCCTCGTCTCCGGTAACCGGGGTTCTGCCTACAGGTTGGTTGAGCCCGGGAAGCCTGTGGTGAACGGCAAAGTCGTACATCTCCTTGAATTCATCTCCGGTATAGACCGGGAAATCGGACACATCGGCCCGGGCCGGCGAGGGCGCCGCGAGGAGCCCGACAACGAGAGCAAGGGGAAGGAGGCGACGCACCCCAAAACGGTATCCCGTTCAGCGCTCTACCGATAGCTTTCTGTGAACCTCAATTGCGCCGACGCCACAAAAACCCTTCACAGAACGTTGGCTACCAGGCGCCGCCACCACCGCCGCCGCCGCCGCCACCACCACCACTCGAAAAACCTCCGCCTCCACCGCCGCCACTCGAGGATGGTGGGGTGAAAGCACCGGAGAGGGCAGACTGGAGACCGGAAAAGGCGTTCTCAGTGCTGCCTCCGGTATAGCCGTGGCTCCCATACCAGTAGATCGAAGACGACTGTTCCAGAGCTTGCGGGGCATGAAGACGGGCCTGTTCCAGTACTTCTTCGGCGACACCGAACCCGATGGCGTAGACCAGGTACCGGTCCCAGAGGTCGAGCGAGATCGAAGGCGCTTCTTGCAATCGGGAAAAGTCACGGAGGTACTGACGGAATGCCCTCCATCGCGCCGCTTCGAGGGCTCCCGCGGCGCTGCGTCTGATCCGCACCCTCCGGAAGCTGATCAGAATTACGGTCGCCAGTGCGCCGACGACCAGGCCCAATAGCACGAGAGCGGCAATGGTGGCGCCGCCAGGGCGATTTCGCAGAGCAGCCGGCACAAGGAAGAAGGCGCCAATCACCGTGATAACCAGGGCTACGCCCACCAGAATCGCCATCGAGGTTCCCTGATCATCTATCAGCCCCGAGCTCTTGACTGCCGCTCTGGCCTTCTCCCGGAAAATCTGATAAGTCTTGGCATTGGACGTGGCATCTTCGCGGATTGCGGTCCGGAATTCATGAAGTGGGCGGGGGCCGGCGCTGAGAACCCGGCGGACCACGGTGAGTACTGCTTGCTCATATTCGGTGAAACCGGTTGTCTCTTCCCCCATCGAGAGCGTGAGGTCTGAAATGGTCTCGCTCTTCAAACCTGCCCATGTCACCCTCACGACCTGGGACGGCTCCGCGTTGATGGCTCCCTTTCGAATCAGATCGAACAGCGTGGCCGTGAAATCTTTCTCGTCGACACCACCCTGAGTCAGCAATACCCCAACCTCAGCCGGTTGAAGGTCCGAAGGAGGTTCCTGCTCATACTCCCTGTCGTAGTCGACTTTCGGCTCACGCCCGAAATTGAAATAGATGAGGCCACCCAGGCCGAGAAGCGGCAGCAACATCGCCGCCGCACCCCAGATCGCCCCTGTCCTGGCCGCCCGCGCGGCCTCCTCGGCGTCGTCGGCAAACTCGAGTTCCTCGGCCAATATCGTTTCCAGGCGGTCACCTGACAACCGGGTCGCACCATCCGTCGAGTCGAGTGCCGTCGTCGGGAAGACGACTCTCATCTCGACCCACTGGTATGGGGGTACCGAGGACGCCGAGAGAGTCGGATTGACGTCACCATCCCCCAGCGATGTCTCTCCATTCACCCCGAATGGGTGACCCCACACTCTGACTTCGCCAGGCGATAACCCGTCGGGCAGATGCATACTGGAATAGAGGTTGTCGACCCCGACAGACCACTCATCACCCCAGACCTTGAGATTCACGTCGACGACATCATCCCAGGCAACCGCGTATCCGACCATCCGGTAGGAGATTGTGAAAGTGCGCAACTCGTCGGCGGAGGAATGGTGCCAAACCACCCGGGCAATGTCAGACTGAACTTCGACTCCGTATGTGCCGGGAGGCGAACTACAACCGAGGGTCGTGCAGCCTCCCAGGACGTAATTGGTCGATTCATCGCGCACCGTGATCGACTCGATCGAACCTCCCCCTGTTAGGGGGATATCCCGGTAGGCGCCGCTGAATGATCCGGAAAAGTCGTAGGTGATCGTCTCCACGACATTCAGTGAGCCATCGGCATTGACGGTGATGTCGGTGTCGGCATCTGAAATCCAGTAGGACTTGGCCAATGCAGGCAGGGCCGGGACAACCAGCAGCAGAAAAACTACCGCAACGAGCAGACGCTTCACTAGAAGCTGACTTGGGGGGCTTCCTGGGCCTCGGGACCACCCTCGAAGAACTCGCGAGCGTCAAAGCCCGTGATCCCGGCGACGACGTTGGTCGGCACCTGTTGGACCTTGTTGTTGTAGGTCAGAACGGTGTCGTTGTAGATCTGACGGCTGACCGCGATCTTGTTCTCTGTCTCACCGAGGTCTGCTTGCAGTGAGGCGAAGTTCTCCGAAGCCTTGAGCTCGGGATAGGCCTCGGCGACGGCGAACAGTTGGCGCAAAGCAGAGGTAAGGAAGTTCTCCGCGCCGGCTTGTTCCGCCGGGCCACTTGCAGCCTGGGCCCCCGCCCGCGCCTGAGTCACTTGCTCGAAAGTGTCCTTTTCATGCGACGCATACCCTTTGACAGTTTCGACGAGATTCGGGATGAGGTCATAACGGCGTTTCAACTGCACCTCTACCTGGCCCCACGCGTTGTCGACGCGGTTCCGCAGCCTTACGAGGCTGTTGTAGATCGTGAGGATGAACACGAGTAGCAGGACGACGATTCCGACGATTATCCAAGGCATGGCGCCAGTCTAAGTGCGCGCCGCGTGGTCATGCAGCTTTGATGATGTGGCTGCCGCGCAATGGTCGTCGCGCCACTAGCCTCGTCTCTGAAGCTACATAGAGGTCGAATGAGTCTGTCCACGACGTCCACAACATTGAACGAGCTCCTTGGCTTGTCGTTCGAGCCGGTAGCCATAACGTTTTTGACTTCCGACTCAACGAATGGAGTTCCCTGGTTTGACGCGCCAATGTCGGAGCCCACCGAAGATGGGCGGACTGGCCGGGTGGCCGCTCCCTGCGTGTTCTGGACCCATGGTCACACGTCCACGTTTGACACTGCAGCCGACGACCATGGCAATTGCTCCGTCGGCCGATACACGCATGGCTTTGTCAAGGCCGGTGAAATTCTCGACAAGGCCGACGTTGGTGCCCTACTCGATGTGGGTTGGGTCACCATGGAAGCCTTCTCGGGGGTTGCCGCTCTTCAGGCCCGGCCGACCGGTGTCCGATATGGGCCTCTTTCGGAAGCTACCGCCCTACCAGACGTGGTCTTGTTGCGGGTCACTCCGAAACAGATGATGGCGATAAATGACGCCGTCGAGGTCGAATGGTCGGGAAAGCCACAGTGTCAGATCTTGCCGCGGGCCGCCGAGACAGGCGTGATAGCTGCCTCCATGGGCTGCGCCCTCTCCAGGGCAAGGACCGGGATGGGCGATGACGAACTCACGGTGGCTGTGCCCGGCAACAGAATCGAAGAACTGGCAACTGCTTTGCAGCCGGTCAGCGTCGCCGATGCTGCCGTAGTGGGTTACGCCACTGCCGACATGGAACGGTTTCAGGCCAAATCTTCCTGACGCCTCGTCCCACGCTGGTTAGCGCGGCGGAGGTGAGAGCGAGTCGACCGCGCTCTCCCAATCGTCGGGGAAGCTGGCGGGAGAGTTCCGCGACATGAGTCTCAAATAGAGGTCCGACCCGCTTGCCTCGATCGTGTGGATCGGGTCGCCGTGACCATAACTCCACGCCTTGCCCATATCGGTGGCGACCACCTTGATCGGCGTAATATCTCCGAGATGGGGCATCCACATGTCGGGGAACTCGTCGAGTCCGGCGGTAACTACCTCATCGAGTAGTGGAAGTGGGCGTCCATACGCCTGTTCGGCATCCCAACGGTGGACACCGACTTCGATCATCATCCGATCGACCCAGAATCCGACGTTGGGACCGGGTCCGAACCCCCAAACGGGGATTTCGGGATTCGAAGCCCTCAGAACATCGCACATGGTCCCGAGACTCGACGAGAACCAATCGAAAGCATCCCCGCCTTCCTCCATTTTCGGCGAGGTGGGGCGTTCCTGAAGACGATCCCGGACGATCATGGTGGTTCGCCCCAACACCGACCCGGTGTGAGACAGCAGGTCGGACATCGTCCAACCCGGATACTGGGGAACCTGACGGTGTATGTCCTGGCGGGCAACTGCGAGGAGCCTGTCGCCCTCCGAAGAAATCAGGTCGATTGAATCACCCAAGAGCGCGGACCATCGCCTCGCCCATATCGGAAGGGGTTTCGGCCACGACGATTCCGGCATCGTTCATAGCTTCGATCTTGGCCTCGGCCGTGCCCCGTCCCCCTGAGATGATGGCGCCGGCATGACCCATCCGCTTCCCGGGAGGTGCCGTGGTCCCGGCGATGAATCCGGCCACTGGAATACTCATTTCACTGGCAACGAACTCGGCGGCTTCCTCCTCCGCAGTCCCACCGATTTCACCGATCATGATCACCCCCTCGGTCTCCGGGTCGGCCTCGAAGAGTTCGAGAACATCAACGAAGCTGGTCCCGTTGACGGGGTCGCCACCGATGCCGATGGCGGTCGTCTGACCGAGGCCGAGCAACGTCAGCTGATGCACAGCTTCGTAGGTCAGGGTTCCGGAGCGTGACACCACTCCGATTTTCCCCCGTTGGTGGATGTAGCCGGGCATGATCCCGATCTTGCACTCGTTGGGTGTGATGACACCAGGGCAGTTAGGCCCGACGAGACGGGTGCGTTTCCCCTCCAGATAACGCTTTGCCTTGATCATGTCGGCAACCGGGATTCCTTCGGTGATTGTCACCACCAGATCCACGCCAGAAGCGGCCGCCTCCATGATTGCGTCGGCGGCGAATTGCGGGGGCACATATATCACCGAAGCATTTGCCCCGGTCTCGGCAACCGCCTCGGCCACCGACCCGAAGATGGGCACCTTCTCGGTGAAGGTATCGGGCCGGCCCGGCACTCCGGAGTGGTCGGTTTCTCCTTCCAGGGTCACGGTGGTGCCGGCGCGTGACGGATGAACGGCCCCGACCATGTTGGTCCCATAGGCAATTGCCTTTTCGGTGTGAAACTGACCGGTCTTCCCCAGGCCTTGAACCAATACCCGCGTGTTCTTGTCTACCAGAATGCTCACTTGGTCAACTCCAGGATCTTGACGGCTCCATCCCTGAGGCTGTCAGCGTTCACCACGTCGAGGCCTGACTCCTCGATGATCTGCTTGCCCAGTTCCACATTCGTTCCCTCCAACCTGACCACGAGAGGAACGGAGAGTCCTACCCGACCGACCGCCTCGACGATTCCTTCAGCGATGACATCACATCGCATGATTCCACCGAAGATGTTGACGAATATCCCCTTGACATTTTCGTCACCGGTGATGATCTCGAATGCCCTGGTGACCTGGTCTGCCGTCGCACCACCTCCCACGTCGAGAAAGTTGGCGGGCTCACCCCCGACATGCTTGATGGTGTCCATGGTGGCCATGGCCAGCCCAGCACCGTTGACGAGGCAACCGATGGTGCCGTCGAGCTTTATGTAGTTGAGCCCGGCTTCTTTGGCCACTAGTTCGGAAGGATCCTCCTCGGTCGGATCGCGCATCTCGGCTACCTCGGGATGACGGAACAGAGCGTTGTCGTCGAATGCCATCTTGCCGTCGAGAGCCATGACGTTCCCAGAGGTCGTAACCACCAGCGGATTGATCTCAATCATGTCGGTATCCATATCACGCGCCATCGCGGTGAGCGCATCGACAAATCCGGCGAAATTGGACGCCGCTTCACCCGTCAACTCGAGATCGGACGCCATCTGGCTCGCCTGGAACGGAAGCAGTCCTACTGCGGGGTCTACCTCCGCACGGAGGATTTTCTCCGGGCTGTCCTCGGCGACCTTTTCGATCTCGACACCACCTTCGGTGGATGCCATCACGATGTTCCGACCAACAGCCCTGTCGAGGAGAACCGCCAGATAGAGCTCGCGGGCAATGTCAATCCCCTGCTCCAGATAGAGACGGTTGACAGTCTTGCCCGCCTCTCCGGTCTGAATCGTGACCAGCGTTGAACCAAGCATTTTCGACGCTAAATCGCGCACTGCGTCCTCCGTCGCTTCTACCCCACCGCCGATTCCCGTAGTGATCACATTCACCCCATTGGTGTCAGGATGCTCCTTGAAGGTCCCCTTGCCCCGGCCCCCGGCATGAATCTGCGACTTGAGGACGACAACCGGATTACCCGACGACTCCACCAGTGGGCGCACCGCCGCCACCGCCTCGTCGACAGTGGTCGCCATGGTCCCGGCCGGAACCGGAATTCCCCGGGCTGCCATGAGTTGTTTCGCCTGATATTCGTGGATCTTCAATTGGTTCCTTCCTATTGATCCCTCGAGGGAATATTCGCTTCGACCCAAGCAGTGATCTCGTCGAGTTGGGTTCCGGGGGTGAAGATCATCGCAATGCCGGCGCTTTTCAATGCATTGTGGTCGGCATCGGGAATGACCCCACCTCCGAAAACGATGATGCTCCCGGCATCGCGCGCCTTGAGTTGTTCGACAACCTGTGGGAAGAGAGTTTTGTGGGCGCCGGACAGACTGGAGAGCCCAACGGCGTCGACATCTTCCTGTACCGCCGTCTCGGCGATTTGAGCGGGTGTCTGATGCAGTCCGGAGTAGACGACCTCGTATCCCGCGTCACGGAGGACTCTTGCGATCACTTTGGCCCCGCGATCGTGCCCGTCGAGTCCGGGTTTTGCGATGAGAATTCTGCGAGGCATACCGGCGGCCAAGGCTAGTTGGCCCATTCGAGGTTGGGAGAATCGCCTGTTTTTCCTGAAGGCAACAGAAATCTGTTACATCAATCCACTTTTCTGCGATGCCCGCTCGCGGTCACATGCTCGCGCAGAACTGAAGTGTGAGGCCAACCGGCATAGTGGCCTACGCTTAGGTAATGACCCAGACAAATCTTCACGGACTCGCCGCGGCTGGAGTGAGCATCTGGTCCGACCAGATTTCCCGGGAAATGCTCGACTCGGGAGAGCTGCTACGTCGTATCGATGAAGACGCCGTTACCGGAGTCACATCCAACCCGAGCATCTTCGCCAAGGCCATCACCGAATCGGACACCTATGACGACCATATCGCCGATTTGAAGTCGGCAGGCACTCCGACGGAGGAGATCGTCAAATCCCTGATGGCCGCCGATCTGACACGGGCCTGTGACGCCCTTGCTGATGTACATCAACGCACCCTCGGGACCGATGGCCATGTTTCGGTGGAAGTATCCCCGACCCTCGCCTCCGACACGGAGGCAACGATTGCCGAGGCCCGCGACTGGGTGAAGCAGATCGACCGGCCCAACCTCCTGGTCAAAGTCCCGGCCACCCCCGAAGGCATACCTGCGATCGAACAGCTGACCGCAGAAGGTATCTCGATCAACATAACCCTCATCTTCTCGCTACCCCGATATCGGGAGGTGATGAACGCCTATATCAACGGATTGGAGCGATTCGCTTCCGATGGAGGCGATGTTTCGCAAGTTGCGTCGGTAGCTTCCTTTTTTGTGTCCCGATTCGATTCTGAAGTCGATGAGCGATTGGAGGAGTTGGAGACCGACGAGGCAGACTCCCTTCTCGGAGTCACCGCAGTGGCTAATGCCCGCGTGGCTTACGGCGACTACCTCGAGGTGTTTTCATCGGAGCGATGGAGGGCACTCGAAGCCATTGGTGCCCGTCGGCAAAAACCGCTCTGGGCATCGACTTCGACCAAGAACCCTGCGTATAGCGACCTGCTCTATGTGGAAGACCTGGTGGCTCCAGGAACCGTGAACACGATGCCGTTGGAAACCATCGACGCCTATCAGGATCATGGCAACCCGAGCCCAAAAGCCTTTACCGACCAGGACACAAAGAGAGCCCGCCTCGACCTGGCCCGACTCCAGGACGTCGGGATCGATTACGCCGACGTCGTTCAAACTCTCGAGGATGAAGGGGTGGAGAAGTTCACCCAAGCGTGGAACGAGTTACTCCACGACGTCGAACAAGCATAAACCGGTACACCGGGAGCTCAATCCAGGCGGCTTATTGGTCAAGCGGGCCGGCAGCTATTCTCACCCGATGCCCGACACCGAAGCTCCAAAAGCCTTTGCCATGTCCGAAAGGGTTGAGCTCGTCGCAACGATCATCATGGCCCTTGCCGCAATCTTCACCGCGTGGGCGGCCTTCGAGAGTGCCAAGTGGTCGGGAGTCCAGGCCACATCTTTTGCCAAGGCCGGGGCGGCTCGAACCGAATCATCCCGATTCGACACGGCAGCAGGCCAAAAAACCGGAATCGATGTGGCCACTTACACCAGCTGGTTGGCGGCGATAAACACGGACGTGAGAGACGGTCTGGTCGATATCAGTGAGGGGAGCACCTACGAGCCGACCCCGGGCACCCTCTCCGGATTCATCTACCAAAGGGTGAGGCCGGAATTCGCCCCGGCTTTCGACGCCTGGATCGACGCGTTCTTTGCCAATCGGTCCACCGCGCCGCCAACTCCATTCTCCATGGATGAGTACGTCGTCGAAGATCGGCTGACAGCACAAGAATTTCTCGTAGAGGCGGAGACCCAGGCCAAGAACGCCGCAACTGCAAACCAGAACTCGGACAACTATGTGCTGACGGTGGTTGCTTTTGCGCTGGTGTTGTTCTTCGGCGGAGTGGCCTCCAAGCTTGCGTCCGAGCGCAACCAGGCGATCACGATCGGAACCGCGACGGTGCTTTTCCTGGGGGCGACGGTGGTGCTGTTCAGTCTCCCCAAGATCTGGCCCTGGTAGGCAAAACGGCAAGACGGCGGTCTGGCCGCTCCCTGCTCAGGCCTTTTCCAGCGGAGCCCAGGCCAGAAGGAGCCTCTTCTTTCCCTGGGTGTCGAACATGACCTCGGCTTCGGCACGGTCGCCTGAGCCAACGATCTCCCGCACCGTTCCCAGCCCCCACTTGTCATGACGGATCCGGTCCCCGGGGCCAACCAGCGCCGGGTCGATCTGAATCCTCGGACCCGATGAGGCGGCCCGATCGACCGGTGAACGGCGGACCCGCTTACCCGCTTTTTCCATGAGCTCGCCGGGGACCTCCTGGAGGAACCGGGACGGCGGGTTGTAGTTGGACCCGCCGAACAGCATTCGATTCCAGGCGGAGGTCAAGAAGAGCTGGTCCTGGGCCCGGGTGATCCCGACATAGGCGAGGCGTCGTTCTTCCTCGAGTTCGTTCGGGTCGCCGAGTGAACGCATGTGGGGGAACACTCCGTCTTCCATCCCTATGACAAATACGACCGGGAATTCGAGGCCTTTCGCGGTGTGGAGCGTCATGAGTGTCACCGCTCCGGCACCTTCCTCGTATTCGTCGATGTCAGCGACCAACGAGGTGGTTTCGAGAAGGATCTCGAGGCGACGCAAATTGTCCATGCCGTCAAACTCCTCGTCACCGATGATCGCTCCCTCGTTGGAGTGCTCGAATTCGGCAGCCACTCCGACGAGTTCCTTGAGATTCTCCACCCGGCCCATCGCCTCAATTGTCTTCTGTGAGTCGTAGGCGGCCACCATCCCAGTGTCATCGAGCACCGCCTGCACAGCGGCCTCTACACCGCTCTCGATTGCCTTTCCCCTTAGCATGTCGAGGAGAGCGGAGAACTCCGAGACAGCTTTCTGAGCCCGGTCGTT
>DATDCF010000154.1:0-6127 GCA_036524475.1 Acidimicrobiia bacterium
AAAGAACTGCTCATCCCGGCCATCCCCATCCACATCAATAGCCGAAATCGAATCCCACCCCAACGAATACGACCCCGACTTCAACAAAGCACCCAACGAACCATCCGAACCCATCACGTAATACTTGAACGTCCCATCCGAAGACCGATAAAAGAACTGCTGATCGGCCCCTCTGATCGTTTCGACTCCCACATACATGAACTCCCAGGGCTCGGGTTTCGGACCCTGGTTTGGGGCGTCGTCGGGATACGAGGGGATAAAACCAAACCGTTTGGCGTTATAGAAGTTGTCTGCGGATAACCATGCGTATGCGGCGGATGTCTTGAACGTACCGATGGTTCCGTCGACGGTCTTGATATCGAGCGCATAACCTGAATGGTGGCGGGAGGCTCCTGGCGGTGAGCTGTAGTCCAGGACAGCATTGATGTCGGCAATCGAGGACGATCCCATCAATTTGGAATTGAATATTCCTTTCTGGGCACTAACCGACCTGTAGGCCGAGTGGATTCGGACAGGGTGGCCGGCGGCGGCCAGCGCGGCTTGCATGGCCTCCCAACTGACGGCTGTCAGGGGTTGCATGAGTTGACCGTCCTGAATCACGAGTTCACCTGCGGGCGTTTGACGCATTTCGTATCCCCTGGCAAATGCGATTTCCCAGATAAGGGTATCCAGGGAAGCGCTTCCTGTGATTGGTCCCGGGGCAGCAGGCGGGTTGAGATTGGGTAGATGTTCGAGACCGAACCGGGCCAGATCGGTCCATTCACTCCCCTCGTACTCGGGAAAATACAACTTGGCGTCGGCATCGCCGGGAACACCGAAGAGAATCATCGTCAAGGTGATGACAGCAAGAGCTCGCATTAGAGATTCCCCACACGCTTTCCCGACGAGTCAGACGTACCCCGGACAGTCCGAGACTAGACAACGATCTTTGGATGAGGCAAGGGCGACGGGGTGCCGGGCGGACTATCTAGAGCAGATGTCCAGTTAATCGAGATTCAGTGCCGTTATCGAGCTCCAACCCGACGTGTAGACGCCCGACGCTATGAGGGCTTTGAGTGCACCGGTATCCTGCATCGAGTAATACTTGAAAACCCCGTCTGTCGATCGGTAGAACATCATTTCGTCGACTCCGTCACCGTCCAGGTCGACGGAAGTGATCGAATCCCAACCAAGGGAATACACGCCTGACGTGAGAAGTTGCCCCAGCGAGCCATCGCTATTTGTCTTGTAGTACTTGAAGGTCCCATCGGCGGATCGATAGAAGAACATCTCGTCTCGACCGTCGCCATTCAGATCTACGGAAGCAATCGAGTCCCATCCCAGCGAATAGTTCCCCGAAGCCAGCGGGGCGCCCAGGGAAGCGTCCGGGTTTATGTCGTAGTACGAAAAGAGACCCAGCCCTGTGTCATAGAAGAACATCTCGTCCTGACCATCCCCGTCGAGGTCAACGGCTGAAATGCTGTCCCATTTATGTGAGTATCCCGTCCCGGAGAGAATCGGCGCACCCAGTGTCGCGTTCGGGAGAATGTCGTAGTACGCAAACACTCCGGGGTCCTTGTAGAAGAAAACCTCATCCTGTCCGTCTCCCTCGAGGTCGACTGCCGTGATGGCACCCCAACCGCTCGAATATCCGGTACCCGCGTTTATGGGCGATCCGAGCGCCGCATTGGGGCCGATGTTGTAGTACTTGAATGTGCCATTCTCCTTGTAGAACAGCACCTCGTCATCGAGCGGTGGGCCGACCAATTTCCACACCGTCCCCGACAAAGAAACGACGTACATCTCACCGTTACCGTCCACTCCGAAAGATGAGACCAGGCTGGTGTCGAGCTCTCCACTCCAATCGAGGTGGTTGGTAACCGACCCGGTGTAGGCGAAAGACCTGACCCATCCGGCGGAAAAGTCCGCGTAGAAGTATGTCCCGTACTTGCTCGGGATCGAAGGACCCCGATAGACCACTCCCCCGGTCACACTGCTTCCGACACTCCGGACGTAGTCGATCTGAGGAAGAACCGTGCCCGCCGAGGAACACGAAGCCCCTGGCGGATAGCAAATCGAACCCTCCATCAGGTTCCAGCCGAGATTTGCACCGCTTGAGCCCGGTTCGAGGACCGTCACCTCCTCACGCGCACTCTGACCGACGTCACCTATGTAGAGGCGCCCGGTTGGTGGATCGATCCAGAATCGCCAAGGGTTTCTCAGGCCGTAGACCCAAATCTCATCTGATCCGTCGACACCCACAAAGGGGTTGTCTCCGGGCACCGAATAATTCTTGACGGGATCGGTCGGGAAGGAGTCGACGTCGACGTTGATCCTGAGGATGGCGCCGAGCAGTGTGTTCTTGTTTTGGCCATTCCCAAACGGGTCCCCGCCTCCCCCGCCATCACCGAGACCGATATACAGGTAGTTGTCCGGACCGAAGAGGACCATGCCGCCGTTGTGGTTGGCGGCCGGTTGCGGAACTCGGATGATGGTCTTGATTCCACTGGTGCTGACTGTGTTCGCAGTGGGACTGGCGACGAGTTCCCCGACCACGAGGGCACCGCCGGTGTCGGTGTAACTGAGGTAGAGCTTCCCATTCGCTGCAAAATTCGGGTGGAACGCAAGACCCAACAAGCCCTGCTCCGGCCCGGGGGAGACCGGGAGGAGGCCGGATATGTTGAGATACGGGGTGGACAGAATCTGACCTGTCGCATTCACCACCTTGACCACACCACCACGTTCCACCACAAAGAGTCGCTGATCGTCTTCAGGCGCGGTCAAAAACAACGGTGAGGAAAAGGTATCACCCACCTCCTCGAGCGAGAACCCCGGCTCGTTCACCGGCACCGGCGTGGGGCCGATGAAGAAGATCTGGGCCAGGAGGAGAAATAAGACTTGCACGTCCCCAAATGATAAGGGTGTCAGTCTGCTTTGTGAACGATCCGGGAAAAACCAGAATGTCCCACACCCGCAACCAACTCGATCACCTTATCGAGCGCGCTGTTGGTGACTCCCCCACTCGAGTCCAGATGCAACTCGGGGTTCTTCGGTCTTTCGTATGGAGCGTCGATGCCGGTCATGTCTTTGATCTCACCGGCACGAGCCCGGGCATACAGGCCTTTGGGGTCACGCTCTTCGCACACCTCAAGTGGGGTATCAACGAACACTTCGATGAATTTCACACCACGGGCGCCGTGACGGGCGCGGGCAGCCTCGCGATCGGCGTTGTAGGGAGCGATCAGAGGAACCAGCGCAACCAACCCTGCCTCGGCCATCAGACAAGCAACCTCGGTGACCCGTCTCACGTTCTCCGCCCGGTCCTCTGGCGAAAACCCGAGATCTCCATTGAGTCCGAGGCGAAGATTGTCGCCGTCGAGAACGTATGCTGCGCGCCCCGACTCGATAAGTAGCTTTTCTACCTCATAGGCGAGAGTTGACTTTCCGGACCCCGACAAACCCGTAAAGAGGACCGTGCAGCCGTCACCTCCGAGAAGGGCCTTCCGACTTTCGGCGGTGACCACGGCCTCATGTCGGGTCACGTTCTCGGTCATGCGCTGGTGATCATCCCCGCTCCGACGGTGGCGTTGCTTGACTCATCAACGAGGATGAATGCACCGGTTTGGCGGTTCCTAGCGTACTCGTCGACGAAGAACGGCGTGGTCGTCCGCAGGGTTGCCCGACCAATTTCGTTGAGGGCGAGCGTATCGGCTGATTCGTCACGGTGGAGGGTGTTGATGTTCAGCCGGTACTGGAGATCTTTCACCAGGGCACGGCCCCAACGGGTGGTGTGCTTTATCGCGTACTTGTTGCCTGGTTCGAAGTTTGCCTTCTCATCCATCCAGCAGATCATTGCATCGAGGTCCTGGGTCGGCGTCGGCTGATTCCGGGGGCGACAGATCATGTCCCCCCGCGAGATATCGATCTCATCTTCGAGTGTGAGCACAACTGACATGTTCGGCGTGGCTTGTTCGAGTTGGCCGTCTGAGGTCTCAATGGTGGCGATCTTGGTGGCGAAGCCGCTGGGCAGGACCATCACGTCGTCTCCGGGCCGGAGAACACCGCCGGCAACTGTTCCCGCATAGCCCCGGAAATCCTGGTGATGGAGACGGTGAGGCCGGATCACAGTCTGGACAGGGAACCGCACATCGATGAGGTTGGAGTCGCTCGCAATGTGAATGTCTTCCAGCAATTCGAGGACGGTGGGACCGTGATACCAATCCATGTTCATGGAACGATCAACCACGTTGTCTCCGAGCAACGCCGACACCGGGACGAATCGGAGATCCGAGATATCGAGCCTCTGGGCGAAGGTTCGGAATTCATCGACGACTTCGTCGTAGCGGTCCTGGCTCCAGTCGACGAGGTCCATCTTGTTGACACAAAGCACCAGGTGGGGAACCCCGAGGAGGGAAGCGAGGAATGAATGACGGCGGGTCTGTTCGATAACACCATTGCGGGCGTCCACCAATATCAGTGCGATATTGGCGGTGGATGACCCTGTGACCATGTTCCTCGTGTACTGGATATGGCCGGGGGTGTCGGCGAGAACGAATTTCCGCTTCGGAGTGGCGAAGTATCGATAGGCGACGTCGATGGTGATCCCCTGCTCGCGTTCGGCGCGAAGGCCGTCGGTCAAAAGGGCGAGGTCGACATAGTCGGTGCCCCGTCTCCGACTCGCCTCCTCGACCGCCTCGAGTTGGTCTTGAAAGATCTGCTTCGAGTCGAAGAGAAGTCGGCCAATGAGGGTCGACTTACCGTCGTCGACCGATCCAGTAGTGGCGAGGCGCACCAGCTCCGAAGTCATTAGAAGTACCCCACTTTCTTACGATCTTCCATTGCTGCCTCGGCGGTGCGATCGTCGGCCCGGCTCGCCCCCCGCTCGGTGATCCGGGTGGCAGCCACTTCCTCGATTATCTCATCGAGGGTGGATGCAACCGATTCAAAGGCGCCGGTGCAGGTCATGTCACCTACGGTCCTGAATCTGACAACTGCCTCGAAGACTTCTTCGCCTTCCAACGGTTGCAAATATGGGGAGAGGGCCATCAACATCCCATCGCGCTCGAAGACCTCGCGCTTGTGGGTGAAATAGACCGGGGGGAGCTCGATTCCTTGTGAATTGATGTATTGCCAGACATCCATTTCCGTCCAGTTGGAGATTGGGAAGACCCGCATATGCTCACCACGTTTGCGACGGGGGTTGTAAAGACTCCACAGTTCCGGGCGTTGATTCTTCGGGTCCCATTGGCCAAATTCATCGCGGAACGAGAAAACTCTCTCCTTGGCCCGAGCCTTTTCCTCATCACGTCGCGCTCCACCGAATACGGTGTCGAATCGGTGTGCCTCGATCGCGGTGAGAAGTGATTCGGTTTGGAGACGGTTACGAGACGCTCGAGGCCCCGTCTCGTCGACCACACGCCCGGCGTCTATCGCCTCCTGCACCGAAGCCACGATCAATTCGACCTGCAAATCCTCGACCACTTTGTCGCGAAACTCGATGACTTCAGGGAAATTGTGACCTGTGTCGACATGCATCACCGGAAACGGCAAACGCGCCGGCCAGAATGCCTTGACGGCGAGACCGAGGACGAGGGCCGAGTCTTTCCCACCTGAGAACAGCAAAACGGGTCGCTCCGACTCGGAAACGGCCTCGCGGATTATGTGGATCGATTCGGATTCGAGCGCCTTGATGTGATCTGATTGGAATTTGGACACGGCAGACAGGTTAGATCCGATCGTCATGTTTTAAAACGGTGCAGTTGACCCAGTGCTAACCGACAGAGATCATGGCACGGGTCGCCCTATTGAGATCATCGACGGATTTCTCGCCACAGTTGACGATATCTTCAATCCGGACTCCGAACTCCCCCGGTATATAGATCCCGGGCTCGACCGAGAAGGTCATTCCCATTTCCAAAAGTGTGTCGTTGCCTTCGACGATGTAGGGGTGCTCGTGCCCCTCCAACCCGATGCCGTGGCCGGTGCGATGAAAGAAGAACTCTCCGTATCCGGCTTCTTCGATGACCTGCCGAGAGGCGCGGTCGATGTCCTGACATGCGATTCCCGGAGCCACCGCGGCCCTGCCTGCCTCGTTGGCCGCCACCACGAGGTCATGGACCTCTTTCTGTCGTTGGGTCGGTTCGCCGAC
>DATDCF010000155.1:0-29904 GCA_036524475.1 Acidimicrobiia bacterium
AAGGACGTCCCGATATCTTCCCGGTTGGGGACAGAGCGCTCCAGGTGGCCGCGGGAGAATGCCTGGGGCTATCCCGGATCCCAACGGCAGATGATCTGGAACTCCTCTCACAACCATGGAAGCCCATCCGCTCCGTGGCCGCCCGGCTCCTGTGGCACGACTATCTGACCCGTCGTGGTCGGGCCGAACCTGACCACTAGAGGATGCCATGCACGGAGCAGCTTGAACGCGTAGGGTTCAAACTATGACCGAGTTTGTGGTCCGGATGGAGAATCGACCAGGTCGCCTTGCTTCGCTGGCGGAGGCTCTGGCTGCTTTCGGAGTAAATGTCGAAGCCCTGGCCGCATATGGCCACGACGGTGACGGTTCGGTCCGATTGATCGTCGATGATGCTCCGACCACCCGACGCGTCCTCGACGAGGCGGCCCTGCATTTCGAAGAGAACACGGTCCTTACGGTCTTGCTCCCTCACAAACCAGGTGAACTCGCCAGCATGACACGACTCCTCGCCGATGCCGGAGTCAACATCGAGGCCCTTTACGTGCTTCGCTCCAACGCCGACGGCATCGAACTCGCCCTCGCAGTCGATCAGCCTGATACCGCCCTTCCTCATCTCGAAGTCACCGGCGGAATAACTGTCGGTTAAATCCGACCACCGATACCATCGGGGCAATGCGCAGATCACTATTCGTTCTGACCGCGTTCGGACTCCTCCTCTCTGCATGTTCAGGTTCCGACGCGGTTGACACCACCACAACAACCCCCGAAACCACAACCACCGTCGTCGAGACGACCACCACATCTGAGGCAACCACGACCTCGACCGCGCCCGGGGTACCGTCCCCAATCAACGGCCTTCTCGTTGACGAACCGGAATTGCTCGACCGGCGGGTACTCGCCGTCAAGCTCGACAACCATCCCAACGCCAGGCCCCAATCCGGAATCGACCAGGCCGATGCCGTGGTCGAAATCCTGGTGGAGGGTGTAACCCGGTTCATAACGATCTGGATGCAGAGTGACGTCGACTATCTCGGCCCGATGCGGTCGGGCCGCCCGACCGACGCCCACCTGCTCCCGGCATTCGGGGAGCCCACCTTTTCGATTTCCGGTGCCCAACCCTGGGTACAAAGCCTGATCCGTGGCCAGGGCATCAATCTCACCGGTGAGGTGAAGCCGGCGACCTTTCGCATCTCAGGTCGACGAGCTCCGCACAACCTCTTCATGAGTACCAACTTGATGCGGGAGTACGCCGACGATCGCGGATATGCCGATGATCCTCAGGACGGGCCAATGTGGGAATTCGGAGACTTGCCGTCCAGCGCAACACCCGTGGAATCAGTACAGATGAACTTCTCGGGAAACTCCACCGAATGGACCTGGGGCGAAGTCGAAGGAGGCTGGCTGCGGACCGCAAGCGGGTCTGATTCGAACTGGCGCAATCAGGACGGCACCGAGGGCCGCATCACCATGCCGGTGGTTGTCGCCCTGGCAGTCGAGCAATATACGGCACGTCCCCCCGCAGGTGTCTCCGGCACACCGGTACCGAGCTCAGATGTGACAGGGTCGGGTAAGGCTTTCGTGTTCGCCGATGGCAAGGTGGTTGAAGGAACGTGGGAACGCGAATCCGACGAAGTCTGGTTCACCTTGAAGGATGACTCCGGAAATATCATTCCTGTGCCTCCTGGCAAGGTGTGGATATCGCTAGTCCCCAATGGAAACATCATTATCACTCCGGCCACGTAACCAACGAGGTAGGTTCCCGAGGTGAACGACCAAATTGCCGGGGCGATTGAATCTGCCCGACTCTGGCAACCGGGCTACAACATTTTTACCCAGATCGAGGATGTCGATTCGGTCACAGCGAAGCCAGGCGGACCACTCAGTGGCGTGCCCATCGCGATCAAGGACCTGATCGACCACGCCGGGAGGGTGACCACCCTTGGCTCCGCGTTCTACCGGGACATCCCGACCACCACCGCCACATCGATTCAGAGACTCGAAGAAGCGGGTGCCGTGGTGGTTGGGAGGACCGGGCTCCATGAATTCGCCTTTGGTTTCTCTTCGGAAAACCCACATTTCGGCCCGGTGCACAACCCCTGGGATCCCGAAACGTCTCCGGGCGGCTCGTCCGGCGGATCAGGTGCAGCGGTCGGTGCAGGAATTGTTCCGCTTGCCATCGGCACCGATACCGGAGGTTCGGTGAGGGTGCCTGCTGCACTTTGCGGCTGCTACGGGCTCAAGGTGACATACGGCAAAATCCCGCTCGATGGGGTGTTCCCACTGGTGCCGTCCATAGACACTGTTGGCCCCCTGGCAGGATCGATCAAACTACTGGATCTTGCCTATCGAGCGATGTCCCTCGACACATCGGTTTCCGAAACGCCTGGCAATCTCCGAATCGGCATTCCCCGACCCTGGTTCGAAATGGCGCCTCTTGCACCGGCCGTTGCCAGGGCCTTCGAGTTGGCGGTAGGCGAAGTCGAGCGACTTGGCCACGAAGTCCGACCCGTCGAGATGCCCGATGTATTTCCGGATCGGCCCATCAATTTTGCGATTGCCGCTGAAGTGGTTGCCATCCACCGCGACTACCGGGAAAAGGGCCTGACCTACGGTTCCGAGGTGGCCACCCGCCTCGACGAGGCCTTCACCGTTACACCTGAACAGATCGGCGAGGGACGGGCCTGGCAAGCCATGATCAGGGCAAGAATGAGCGACGCCTTCGCCACGGTCGATCTCCTGATGACGCCAACTGTTGCGGCCATGAGGAAGGCAATCGGCATTGACGAGATCGACGGCACGCCTTATCGGAAGGTGCTCTCCTGGTTTAGTTCTGTGGTCAACCACGCCCTCGTACCCGCGATTGCGATGCCGTTGGCGGGTACGGGCCGCCCGCCGGTCAGCTTGCAACTCATCGGTCCGTCTGACTCCGAACCCCTGCTCTTGGAACTCGGGCGACAACTCGAAGACGCCAAAATCACCGAATTTGTGTCCGCGGAACTACGCGCGCCGGCCCCACAGACCGGAAACTAAAACCTGGGGTGGATAGACTCAGATTAGAAATTGAAAGCGGTGTGCCACAGATTGTTCCGGACCTAAGGCCGGATCTTGGCGCGCCGATATAACGGAAGACACCTTTACAAGGAAGTGAACAGTGGCCGAAGAAACCGCCACGACCGACCCTTCAACCACAACGACCGAGACTCTTGACAAAGTAGTCATTCGATTTGCCGGCGACTCCGGTGATGGGATGCAGGTTGCCGGATCCAGATTTACCGACGCCTCGGCGCTTTTCGGAAACGACCTGGCCACTCTCCCGAGCTTCCCGGCCGAGATCCGCGCACCGGCGGGTACCCTGCCCGGCGTATCCAGCTTTCAGGTGCAGATTGCCGACTTCGACATCCTCACAGCCGGAGACGCACCCGACTGTCTGGTTGCAATGAACCCGGCCGCGCTGATGAAGAATCTGAAGGATCTTCGCCAGGGCGGGACCTTGATCGTCAACACCGACGCCTTCGAAGAGCGCAACCTCACCAAGGCCGGGTACACCGAGGATCCCCTCGAAGACGGGTCGCTAGACGGATACCGGACCATCAAAGTCCCTATGGACAACCTCACCAAAGAGGCTGTCAAAGACACCGGGGTCAGCGGCCGGAGTGTGCTTCGGTCCAAGAACTTCTTCGCTCTCGGCCTGCTGGCCTGGCTGTTCCACCGCCCCACCGAACCCACCATCGAATGGGCAGAGAAGAAATTTGCCAAGCTCCCCGAGGTAGCCGCGGCCAATGTCGCCGCGTTCCGGGCCGGATACAACTTCGGGATCACAACCGAGGCGACCAAGGTCACTTTCGAAGTAAAGCCCGCCGCTCTGAAGCCCGGTACGTACACCAACGTCAATGGGAACATGGCGCTGGCGTGGGGCCTGATCGCTGCATCCAAGTTGTCGGGTCTTCCCCTCTTCTATGGGACTTACCCGATCACACCAGCGTCGGACATCCTCCATGAGCTCTCCCGCCACAAGAACTTCGGCGTCCGCACCTTCCAGGCGGAGGATGAAATCGCCGGCGTGGGCACCGCAATTGGCGCCGCCTTCGCCGGGAGTCTGGCCGTTACCGGCTCTTCCGGGCCGGGGATTGCCCTCAAGTCTGAAGCTATTTCGCTGGCATTCATGACCGAGCTCCCACTGATAGTGATCAACGTCCAGCGAGGCGGCCCGTCAACCGGGCTACCCACCAAGCCAGAGCAATCCGACCTCTTGTTCAGCCTCTACGGCCGACATGGGGAGTCGCCGATCCCGGTAATCGCTGCTGCGTCCCCGTCCGACGCATTTGAGATGGCGATCGAGGCGGCCCGTATTGCTCTCAAGTACATGACCCCGGTGCTCCTTCTATCAGATAACTATGTGGCAAACGGATCGGAGCCATGGCTCCTGCCCGATATAGATTCACTCGAGCCTTTCCCGGTCAAATTTGCAGAGCACCCCAATGGCCCTGACGGGTCCTTTCTTCCCTATCTGCGAAATGTGGAGACATTTGCACGACCCTGGGCCAAACCGGGCACCCCCGGGCTCGAACACCGAATCGGTGGGCTGGAAAAGGAGTCGATCAGCGGAAACGTTTCCTACGAACCAAACAACCATCAGCTAATGACGGATACACGGGCATGGAAGGTGGCGAACATTGCCAGCGACATACCGCCGATCGAGGTCCATGGGGACGAGGATGCCGACATCCTGGTTCTCGGCTGGGGCTCGACCTATGGCACCAATCGGGCGGCGGCGCGGCGGGTCCGTCTCGAAGGCAAGAAGGTGGCCACGGCCCATCTGAGATATATGAACCCGATGCCTACGAACCTCGGCGATGTCTTGCGATCCTTCGACAAGGTGCTCATCCCCGAGCTCAACACCGGCCAGTTGCTCAAGGTGATCCGCGCCGAGTTCCTGCTCGATGTCGTCGGGCTCAACAAGGTTGCAGGTGAACCATTCAAAGTATCCGAAGTCACCGAAAAGATCCTGGAGATGATCAAGTGACCATTCCTCTATATACGAGAACAGACTTTCAAACCGATCAAGAGGTCCGCTGGTGCCCGGGATGCGGTGATTACACGGTCCTGGCATCCGTGCAGCAGTTCCTCGCTGGATTGGGACGACCCCGGGAAGAGTTCGTGTTCATCTCAGGGATTGGCTGTTCCTCTCGTTTCCCCTATTACGTGAACACGTACGGGATGCATTCGATCCACGGCCGAGCACCAGCCATTGCCTCCGGCGTCGCCACGACGCGGCCCGACCTCTCGGTCTGGGTCGTTACCGGGGACGGCGATGCGCTTTCGATCGGGGGAAACCATCTGATCCATGCGCTCCGTCGTAACGTCAACCTCAAGATCCTGTTGTTCAACAACCAGATCTACGGGCTGACCAAAGGCCAGTATTCGCCAACTTCCGAGCCCGGTAAGAAGACGAAGTCCACGCCGTTTGGATCGATCGACTATCCATTCAATCCGGTGTCGCTGGCACTCGGTGCTGAAGCCTCTTTTGTGGCGAGAACGATTGACATGGACCGCAACCACACTCAGGGCATCCTCCAGGCCGCCTACGAGCATGATGGTTCGGCGTTCATCGAGATCTACCAGAACTGCAATGTGTTCAACGACAAGGCCTTCATCCAGCTCACCGGTAAGGAAGAGCGGGTCCACAACCGGATCGATCTCGAGCACGGGAAGCCAATCGTTTTCGACGCCGGAGCCAAGGCCGTGGTGATGCGCAATGGCGAAGCCACCGTCGTGGAATCGAACTCGGTCGATCCTTCAGCCATCCTGGTCCATGACGAGACACGACCCAATCCTGCGGTTGCTTTCTCCCTATCCCGTCTCTCACACGGTCCCTACGGCCCGACCCCGTTGGGGATATTCCGCAATGTGAATCGGCCGACTTATGACGCAGAGTTCAACGACCAGGTCACCAAGGCGAAGGAGAAATTCGGCGAGGGCGACCTGGCGAAGCTCATTACCAGCCAGGGGACATGGACGGTTTCCGAAGCTGGTTCGAACGGGGCAAACGGAAAGAAGTAGCTAGCGGGGAACCCGGGACGCGGGCTTTTGAATACCCGACGTTGCCACTCGGTCTATGGCCTCCACCAAACTGGTGCGATCCAGGCCTCCATCGGGCCTGTACCAGCGTTCGATGGCGTTGAGGATGGAGAGGATGAAGATCGAGGTGATCTTCGCGTCGACATCCGATCTGAAGACACCTTCTTCGACGCCCTGGCTGATCACATCGCGGAACCGACTTTCGTACTCGTCCCGCGCCGACACCACCCGCGCCCGATGAGACTCATCGAGCATCCGGGCCTCGTTCAGATAGGTGCGCACCACATCGAGATGATCCAACACCACATCTACGTGACCTGCGATCAGCGCCCGCAACTTCTGCTCCGCTCCCCCGTCGCCAGTCATCGCCCTATCTGACGCGTCGAGGAAGAGTCGGGCACCTTCGTCGACCACCTCGACGAGGAGGTCTTCTTTTGAATCGATATGTGAGTAGAGAGACGAACCGAGTAGCCCGAGCTCACCCCCGAGATCCCTCATCGACGTACCGTGATAACCCTTGTCGGCGAACATCCGACCTGCCGCCGCCACGATGTCTTCCCGCGTGTTTCGAGTGGTGACCATCAGCGGTGGTCGTATCGGACGGTGACCCTGTCGGTCAGCGGGTGCGCCTGGCAGGTGAGAACGAAACCGGCCTCGACTTCGGAATCAACCAGCGCGTAGTTCTTGGCCATGGCCACTTCTCCATCCTCGATTCGGCCCTTGCAAGTGGCGCACATCCCGCCTTTGCAAGAGAATGGCATCTCGGGGCGGACCCGCAATGCGGCATCGAGAATCGAGGTCTCCGGGGTCATCCGGGTCTTCACCGAACGGCCGTCGAGGATCACGGTGAGGTCAACGCTCCCATGTCCACTCGGGGGCTCCGGAGGCAGAGCGGACGGGTCGACAGGTCCGGCAAAGAACAGTTCGTCATGTACCGTATCCTCAGCGACGCCAAGGGATCCCAACACCTTCCGGGCCATCGTCACCAGATCGTACGGTCCGCACAGATACCAACCTGCGACCTGGCGACCACCGAGCAATTTGTGGATCGTGCGCACCTTCTCCTCGTCGATCCGTCCCGACAGCAACGGCAGGTCCGAACCCTCCCGACTGAGAACATGGAACAACTGGAACCGATCCGGGTATCGGTCTTTGAGCCCTTCGAGCTCGTCGAGGAACATCACCGAGTTCGCGGTCCGATTGCCATATACCAGCGTCCAGCTCGCCTCCGGCTCCGACTCGAGTGTGGTTCCGATCAGCGACAGGACCGGCGTAATACCCGATCCGGCGACGATTGCCACCCGATGAGCTGTCGAAGAAGGGTCGGGCTCGATCGTGAACTCACCTGTGGGGGTCATCACCTCGAGCGTGTCGCCGTTGGCCAGATGCTCTGTCGCCCATGTGGAGAAGGTTCCGCCGCGGAGTTTCTTGATCCCGACCCGCAGCTTTCCGCTGTTGGCGTTGGCACAAATCGAGTACGAGCGACGAACGTCCTCGTCGTTTATCAAAGAGCGAACTGTGACATGCTGGCCGGGCAGGTAGGTGAATCGATCGGCCAATTCGGTCGGGACATCGAAAGTTACCGCCACCGCGTCATCGGTGAGCGATGTGACTTCGGTAACGGTGAATTGGTGGAATTCGACCGGCGAGGCCATCAATGTGCCTTGAAGTAGTCGAATGGCTCGCCACAGCTCGAGCAGACCATAAGGGCCTTACATGCCGTCGATCCGAAACGGGAGACCATCCTGGGGTGGTCAGAGGCGCACCGGGGACAGAGCACGGCATCCGGCGAAGTTGGTGGGGCAATGCCGAAATCGGCCAGCTTGCGATGACCCTCTTTTGTGATCCAATCAGTGGTCCAAGCAGGGAAGAAGACGTTGTTCACCAGGACGTCGTGATTTCCGGATCGGTGCAAAGCTTCGACGATGTCATCCTCGATCTGCTTCATCGCCGGACAGCCTGAGTAGGTGGGCGTGATGGTCACGACAACCGTGCCATCGACCACCTCCACCGACCGGAGGACACCGAGGTCTTCGATTGTCAGGACCGGAATCTCGGGGTCGACTACCCGGGCAACGACCTGACGGGCGTCGGTCGCCTCTTTGGTTGGCATCACCACTCCACCCCCGGATAGGTCCGTTGCATCCATTGCATTTCGGTGAGGAGGTAGCCAAGATGCTCGGTGTGATAGCCAACCCGGCCGCCGGCTTTCTGATAGGGATCATCGGGGATCGACAGTCCGGCTTCCTCGAAAGTTTCGCCGATCAATTGGTCCCATCCGGACCGATACCCGCCGTTGTCGTCTTCGAAGATCTCACCGGTGAATCGCCACAGGTCGTTGACAGCGGTTTGAGCGCGAACGTGTGACTCGTCGGTGCCATCTCCCATCCTCAACATCCACCCCCGGCTGAAGCGGAAGTGATAGTCGGCCTCTTTTACCGCCTTCGCCGCTACACCTGCCACCACGATGTCGTCGGAAGTAGCGAGGTCGGGCCAGAGTTGGAGCTGGTAGCAGTCGATAAAGAACTGACGGACGATGCTGTGGGCAAAATCACCATTCGGTTGCTCGACCAGCAGGAGATTGAAGAACTCGCGGTCGGTCCGGAGCATCGCCAGATCGTCCTCGTCACGGCCCTCGTCTTCGATTTGACCGGCGTGCTGCAACAAAGAACGGGCAACGCCGAGGTGATCGAGGGCGAAGTTTCCCAACGCGATGTCGATCTCCAACTCCGGTGCTTTTGAGATCCACTCGCCGAGTCGGTGTGCCAGGATCAGGTTGTCGTCGGCATGGGCCAATAGCTTGTGAAAGCGGGGATCGATGTCCGGCCGTGGCATCCCCTGCGGAGCCCTGGATACTGTCACGTCGCTCACATATGTCCGACTTCTTCGGGGATTTCATAGGCGGTGGCGTGCCGGTAGATCTTCTCGTTGGCTTCGACGTAGTCGGCAGCGTCGTCAGGCTCGAAGGCGTGGATGTGTTCGCTGGGGATCACCCAAACACTCACTCCCTCGCCGCGTCGCGTGTACACATCGCGGGCGTTCTGAAGGGCGGTCTCAGCATCTGCGGCGTGGAGGCTCCCGATGTGAACATGTGAGATTCCCCGCCGGGCGCGGACAAATACCTCCCACATCGGCCACGCCTCGGTGGTGAGATCGGCGGTCTCCTCCAGGTCTTCCGATTCGCCTCTGGCAACAGGTACATCGTATGTCATCAGGCCGCATCAACTTTCGCCTGGGTTCCTTGTTTGGCTGCGTAGGCGGTCGCCGCCTCCCGCACCCAGGCACCCTCGACCCACGCTCGGGTCTTGTTTTCGACACGTTCGCGATTCATCGGCCCGTCGCCCTTGACCACCCGCCAGAACTCGTCCCAGTCGACTTCCCCGAAGTCGTAGTGGCCCCGCTCCTCGTTCCATTTGAGATCAGGGTCGGGAATCACCAGGCCCAGATAGTCAGCCTGTGGAACTGTCATATCGACGAACTGCTGACGGAGGTCGTCATTGGACACCCGCTTTATCTTCCAGGCCATGGATTGTTCCGTGTGTGGTGAATCGGAATCGTGGGGACCGAACATCATCAGCGAAGGCCACCACCAACGATCGAGGGCGTCCTGGGCCATAGCCTTTTGCTCGGGCGAGCCCTGGCACAATCGGATCAGTGATTCATAACCCTGGCGCTGGTGGAAAGACTCCTCTTTGCAAATCCGCACCATCCCCCGGGCGTAAGGGCCGTATGAGCACCGCGTCAGCATGACCTGATTGGTGATGGCGGCGCCGTCGACCAGCCAACCGATTGTCCCCATGTCCGCCCAGGTGAGGGTTGGGTAGTTGAAAATCGAGGAATACTTGTGCTTGCCCTGGTGGAGGAGTTCTTGCATCTCATCTCGGGTGACACCCAGAGTCTCCGCGGCCGAATAGAGATACAACCCGTGGCCGGCCTCATCCTGGACCTTCGCCGTCAGGATCGCCTTGCGATGGAGGGTGGGGGCGCGGGTGATCCAGTTGCCCTCCGGTTGCATGCCGATGATCTCGGAGTGGGCGTGCTGGGCGATCTGGCGGATCAGGGTTTTGCGGTACGCCTCCGGCATCCAATCGGTAGGTTCGATCTTGTCCTCAGCGTCAACAATCGCCTGAAACTTTTCCTCGGGGTTCATTCCCGAACCATACCACAAACGAACGTTCGTTTGTCAAGAAAAACCCCGTTCCGACGGTTCATCTTGCCAATAGTGGCCGATTCCAGGGGAAGAAACCGTTGGCCTTCTCACACGGAACCGATTCCGACCGCGATATCGTCCAATCAGCGTGAAGCGGTTGGCCACACTCCTCCTGTTGGTCATCCTGGCGTCGGTGGCCGGGTTTGTCGCACCACGCACCGCATCGGCCTGTTCCTGCATGCAACTAGACCCCGCGACCGGCCTGGCAGAGTTTCCAGCGGCGTTCGTGGGCACCCTGGTCGATGTGAGCGGACAAACCGGCGTGGGCTTCTCGAGCGAAGCTGACACGGTCTATCGCTTCGAAGTAGAGGAGTGGGTCAAGGGCGACCTTGGCGGCATTGTAGATGTACATTCCGCCGCCGACGGCTCCTCCTGCGGCATCGAGGTGGGGATCGGAAATCGGGCAGGAGTATTTCTCCGCGTCGAGGACGGCCAGTTGAACAGTAGTCTCTGCTCAGTTATCGACGCCGACGTCCTCCTCGCTGGCGCTGAACCTCTGGTGGTCGGCGCTCCCGGGCCGGGAGTTCTCCTCGCCTCGGGCAGCATCGGGGGGTACAACTACGTCATACTGAACGAGGAAGGCGGGATCGTTGCGGGGATCAGCGGGCCGTTCAACGAACCCTTCGAGCAACCCTGGCAGTTCTCGGTCTGCCCGGGTGGTGACGTCCTGGTCGAACATTGGAGCCGTGGACTGGTCGTCCGTGATCTGACCGATCTCTCAGTCATCCGTCAGATCGACTTCGGCGACTTCACAGACAACACCAGTCTGTCGGCTTTGCGCTGTGCCACCGTCGATGGCTCCGAAATCATCATGGCCGGAGAGGAATGGCAGGGAAACCAATCGACCTTCAGTCTCCTCCTTGTGACTGACACGATAGAGGTAGTGGCAGAGCTACCCCCGGGCCAGGTCTGGCTTGGTGAGGACTATGCGGTGATTTCGGACTACAACTTCGGGACAGTGAGCATCTATGACTTCGCAAGTGGCGAGGCGACCACGATCCACGAAATCGCGGAAAAAACAGACAGCGACTACATAAGTTCGGTAGCGGTATCCCCGGACGGTAGCAACGTGGCTCTGGCCGAGGTTCGATATGACAACGCCACCGGTACCGGCACCGAGACCAACCTCCTCGTGTACAAGGCGAGCGGCGAGATGATCGGGCATAAGCAGTTGGCCGGCGAAGTGTGGTGGATCAATTGGCTGGACCCGGGAAGGCTGGTTGTCAACGGTTCCCAAGCAGAGAGTGGGGCGATATCGGCCGTCGTCCTCGACCCACAACTTGAGGTGCTCCTTGAAATCGACGGATGGCAGGGCTCCAACCCGGCTGTTTTCAACGAGAAGATGTACGCGGTGTCCGGCGGAACCGTTATTTCGGCTGACCTTTCTGATGGGTCGGCGTGGCCGCTCGTCACATTGCCGACCCAGTTTCTGGGTTCGATCGTGGCATTGCCCGCCAATTTCAACCCGTCGCCTGATGTTCTCGCCGGAGACCCTGAAGCCAATCCACCGGCCACTGTGCCGCCACTGGTGTCTGACGAGTTCGGTGGAAACGAGCCGGTCGACGTGACCAACACCGCCCGACTCGTCCTGGTCGTGCTCGCGATCGGTGGGATTGTCGTCTTCGTTCTCACCCGCCGAAAAACCAAGATCGAGGACTAGCCACCGCTTCTACACCAATGTTGTGCCACTATTGGCGCTCTGTTCCGTCGGAACGTGGTTTTAGGCGAGAGCGACGAGGTCGAGGAGGTTCTCGTCGAAGAACTTCATTTCGCCTTCGGGCATTATCATGGCGCGATCGGGCATGAGTTGGGCAACGAAATCGGTGTCGTGGCTGACCATCACGATGGTTCCCTGATAGATCGTGAGGGCATCAAGCAATGCCTCCTTGGCCTGCGGATCGAGGTTGTTGGTCGGCTCGTCGAGTAGCAAAACGTTGGGGCGTTCGGCGACCAGCATGGCCAGCGCCAGTTTGGTCTTCTCTCCACCTGAAAGAGTCGCCGCGTCCTGTTCGATCTTGTCGGCGAGCAGGAACCGCCCGAGAAGCGCCCGTTTCGCGGTGTCCGGCAGATCGGCCGCGTTCATGTGGGCCAGTACACTTTTGCCCGAGATAATTTGCTCGTGTTCCTGGGCGTAGTAACCCAAGGAAGCGTTGTACCCGAGAGAAACTTCTCCCAGGTCCGCCTCTTCCACGCCGGCCAGGATCCGAAGCAGAGTGGTCTTCCCGGCACCGTTGAGGCCGATCAGGAGCATTCGCTCTTCTCGCTCGACGGCGAATTCGATATCGACGAACACCAGGTTGTCGCCGAACGACTTGGCGATTCCGGTTGCGGCCAGGGGAACCCGACCCGACGCCTCAGGCTGTGGAAAACCGACACTGACGTTCTTCCCACGCCTCTCCAGTTCGACAAGGTCACGCTTCATCCGATCAACCCTGGTTTCCCAGGAGCGGGCGATCTTCGCCATTTTCTCAGTCTTACCCTTGAAACGGCGAATGTTGTCCTCGAGCCGGGCGATGGCCTCATCCTGATGTTTCCGCTCCCGTTCTTTCTGTTCCCGACGACGGTCGCGTTCCACCAAATAGTTGCTGTAATTTCCCCGATAGGACTCGAGCTTGTTGTTCTCCAGGGCGAGCACAGTGGTAATCGCCTCGTCGAGCAGAGGTAGATCGTGGGAAATCACCAGCATCCCACCCTTGTAAGCGGCCAGCCATTCCACGAGCCACGCCTTGGCATCGAGGTCGAGATGGTTGGTTGGCTCGTCGAGAAGCAGGATGTCGGTGTCGGCGAACAGAATCCGTGCCAGTTCGACCCGACGTCTCTGGCCACCCGACATGGTCGCCACCGACTGGAGGAGTTCGTCGTTGCCGATCCCTAGGGCGGCGGCCATCCGTTTCGCTTCGGCCTCGGCGATGAAACCACCTTTGGTCTCGAACTCCTCATGGAGTCGGGAGAAGCGGGCAATCCCGCGTTCCTGTTCATCGCCGGTCAGGTCATGAAGCCGGACCCGTGCCATCTCGATCCTTCTTTGAAGAGCACCGATCTCGCGGGCCATGAGAATCCGCTCCAGGGCAGTTGCGTCCGGATGCTCCAGGTCGGGGAGGGCCGCTTCCTGGGAGAAATATCCAAGCGTTCCAGACCTGAGTACCGACCCTTCGTGGGGAGTCCCCTCCCCCATCAGGATCTTCATCAGGGTTGTCTTGCCCGCCCCGTTTCGGCCAACCAGGCCGATTCGATCCCCCGACTGCACGCTGAAAGAAGCCCCCGAAACGAGTGTCCGGGGGCCGACATCGATCTGGATGTCACGCGCAATCAGCATCCCGCCAGGTTAAGGAGAACGAGCCGCCTAATCCAGGCCATTAATCGCGACCGGCAGCGGTGTGGCGTTCTAATCTCGCAACATATATGGCCGATCTTCCCGGGCCGGACCCCGATGCAACCAACCAGGCGGTTCTTGAAACACCGCGGTTAACGCTGTCCTTCGGATCGGACGAGGACGCCCGCGAGTTGTTTCCGTTTGTCCACGGCGAGGCCGGTAGGGCCGTAACCGACTTCCTGCTCTGGGACGGACCTGACGAACTCGAGGAGATGGCCTCCTATTTCCGCCGCCACACGACCGGGACTTTCGTACCCCACGGGTTTCACTGGCTCCCCAGGGACCGCAGCGGAGAGATCTCCGGCCACCCGGGGAAGGCGCTCGGCAGCATCGGGATCAACTCGCGCGGCTCCTACGGGCGGTGCTCGGTCGGCTACTGGCTCGCACCTCCCTATTGGCATCAGGGAGTCATGAAGGAGGCACTCCAGGCAGTCTTGAAACATGGCTTCGAGACGCTCGGCGTGGTCAAATTCGAGGCGGACGTATTCGTTCACAACCTTGCCAGCGCCGCATTGTTGGAGAGTCTCAACTTCGCACACGAGGGCACCGTGCGTAAGGCTGTTCTGAAGCAGGGCCAATGGGTGGATGAACACCTCTATGGCCTGCTCCCGGAGGATCTGCACGACGTCGTTTGACGGACCTATTACCGTGCCGGGGTGCGTCGGGTCACCCTCCAGTTCTACAAGTACCCAGCGACCCCACACTGGCGACATGACATGCTCTACCTGGGCGAAGACCGATACGGCACCTGGCTCGGCGCCCCGATGGGAACGGTGATCCAACGGGGAAACGAACCGCCGATGAACTGGCATCGCCCTTTCGTCCAGTTGATTCAATCCGATAAGCCCTGGATTCCAATTTGGAATGTCGACCCGGACAGGACTGCGATATATGTCGACATCACGACAATTCCCACGATGCCGGCCCCGGATCGGGTCGAAGCCATCGATGTCGATCTCGATGTAGTCCAATTGGTCGACGGCAGCATCCAAATCCTCGACGAAGACGAGTTCGTCGATCACCGCCTGGAACTCGGGTATCCGGAATGGTTGGTCGCTCAGGCGCGGGCCTCGACAGCTCAAATCGTTGTTGACATCGAACGACAAGCGCCACCATTTGATGGTGCACATCTGACCTGGTTTCGCGCACTCGCCTCGATCGACACCGGTTAGGGTTTCCGCCAAATGGGGAACTTTCGATCACTCTTTGAATCTCCGTTCCTTCGACGGATTTCATGGCATGTGAAGCGAATCGGCGAGAAGCTGGACCGCCGATTCTTCACCTCGCTGTTCATCGGGCTGGCAATCGTGATCGGGATCGCCGCTGCCATCGTGTGGGCGGCGGAAACTGATCACGGCTGGGGAGACTTTGGCGCCTCGATTTCATGGGCGATCAATACCGTGCTCGGCCAGGGAAATGCCGCTTTTGTCTCAGGCCCGATAGGTTCGGGAGTTGGTTGGCTGCTCGGGCTTTTCGGGGTAGCGATCCTCGCCACGATCACGGGGGCCCTGGTCGGATTTGTGATCGATTTTCTACTTAAGGAAGGACAAGGAATGGGAGCTTCGGGATACTCCGAGCACATCATCATCTGCGGGTGGAATTCCACCGCCCGGGACCTGGTGGCTGAGCTTTCGGGTGATGACTACGAACACAAACTGGTGTTGCTCGTCGATTTGGAACGAAACCCGGCCGACGACCACGTGTACTTCGTGCGTGGAAATCCGTCGAATGAGGGCGACTTATTGCGAGCAGGCATCGATACCGCACTTTCGGCCATCATCGTTCCTGCGGACGGGAGCGACGGGGCTGACATGGCTTCGATTCTCACTGCCCTGGCAATCGAGACGATCGCTCCCAATGTACGGACGGTTGTCGAGGTGAACAACCCCGACCACGTCACGCACGTTCGGCGGGCCAACGTCGACGAAGTGATGGTTACCTCCAAACTGGCATCTCACCTGCTGGCCCGATCGGCGCTGTATCCGGGACTGTCCGAGCTGGTCACTGATCTCGTGTCCGGGGGCGAGGGCTCGGAGCTGTATCGAGTGGAGCTTCCCGACGATTGTGTGGGGAAACCGATCGATGATGTCTCGGCAATGCTCCGGCGCGAGCACGGTGCCACACTATTGGCAGTGACCCGGAATGGCCATACCTTCAGCAATCCGGCTACCGATTTCATGTTCGAATTGAACGACGACCTGATCGTGGTCGCCGAGTCGTTGGGAGACTTGAGCCCGTTGGAGCACTCGACAGCCTTTACGGAGTAGCGAGAATTATCCGGGTCCTAGATTCCTTCGAATAAATCGGTCTCGGAGTTTCCACCAGGTCCGAAAACCCGGACAAACGCTTCCCGGCCAAGCACTTCGGCCTTCTTCTCTTCGGGCACCATCAACATCGACCAATCCGGGGGAATCTGGGTTCGGTGGGCGCGGATGGCGTCGAGCTTGGTTTCGATGAAATCCTCGACGTCAACCCAACAGCTGACCAATTCGTCGGGCACACCCGACTGTCGCATCCGGGCTGCCGTCGCTTCATCGATCTGACCGGATTCCAGCCGCATGTCGGCCCAGGCAACCATGCGCCTCCGGGGCCAGCAATTCATGTAGAGCTTCGCGGGGCGCCAGGGCTCCTCACCATCGGCTAATGGAAACCGCATCACGTCGTCGGATGCGTAAAAAGCGTCGAGGCCGATTCGATGAACGTTGATGTGATCGGGATGCCCGTAACCGCCATGCGGGTCGTATATGGTCATCACGTCTGGACGGTATTTGCGTATTTTGGAGACGAGTTTCGCCGCAGCAGTTTGTGGATCGGCTTGCCAGAAGCAATTGGGATGGAGATTGTCCTCCCAACCCATCATCCCTGAATCGCGATATCCGAGAAATTCCTGGTCCTCGACACCGAGAATATCTAGCGCAGCCCTGACTTCTTCGGCCCTGACCTCTCCCAGCCTCACCCTGATTGATTCGGGCTCCTCATAGTTGTGGACCTCGCCGAGGGCGCCGTCTGTGGCGGTGATAACCACGACCCGGCGACCCAATTTCGCATATTTGGCCATTGTGCCCCCCATAGCGATGGTCTCGTCGTCGGGGTGGGCGTGGAAGGCAAGAAGTCCTGGCATTCTCTGAGCTTATTGCCCTTGCTACTGCATTCTTGAATCGGTGCCGATATCGTGCCAGACGATGGCAGGTCAACAATTCCGCGGCAGCGCGGTCACCACTGCGGAATTGGATTCAGTCTGGGGCCAATTCGACGACCCGCGCTCGTGGGAGGGAATCCCCGGTGTCGACCGGGTCTATGACGCCGTCCGTGATGAGGGTGGACAACTGGTCGGGTTCACGTTCGACTCGACTGCGGTGGGCAGGACGTACGTCGGGACCGCAACTCCGGGTCCTCGTGAGCACGGCAAGAGTCTGATCTGGGAAATCAAAACGTCCGAAATTGGGGGACGGCTGAGTGTCACGACCGAGATAGTTCCGGGCGGGTGCCGGATCGATGTCCTCCTGGATGTAGCACCGGTATCGATGATGGCATCGCTTGCTTTTCCCCTAATTGCCGGGACAATTTCCAATGGGTTTCAAGAAACGATCGACGATTTCGCAGAGGCTCTGACGCGCTAGACACCCTTTCTTCCTCGAGAATCGGCCACTATTGGCCGATTGTTCCGTCGGAACAGGGTTTTACTCGGGGGTCGACTCTGCCAGTTCCTCTGCCAGGGCCTTCGCCTCCTCCCGGCCACCCTCGGCAATTTGGGCGCGGTCGGTGATCAGGGTCACCTTGTTGTGTAGCACCTGGAGGAATCCGCCGTGGACACCGATCGTCGTCCGTTTTCCCGACTCTTCATCAATGGTCACCGGCCCGGTCACCAACGCACCCATCAAGGGCTCATGGTCGGCCATGATTCCCAACTCCCCGTCCGGAGTTTTAGCTACTACGAGCGTGGCCTGGCCACTCCAGACCGTCGCCTCCGGCGACACCACGTCGAGTTGGAAGGGCTTGGGCATCAGGCAGCAGCGTCCTTCGTGAGCTCGGCAGCCTTGCGCTCCACGTCTTCACGACCCCCCACCATATAGAAGGCTTGTTCCGGGACGTGGTCCATCTCACCATCGATAACCGCCTGGAACGAGGCGATCGTGTCCTCGAGCGGCGTGTAGATTCCGGCCTGGCCCGTGAACTGCTCGGCCACGAACATCGGCTGGGCCAGGAATTTCTGGATTCGACGCGCCCGACCCACAACCAGCTTGTCCTCTTCGGACAATTCGTCGATCCCGAGGATTGCGATTATGTCCTGAAGGTCTTTGTACCGCTGCAGGATACGCTGCACCTCGGTGGCGACGAAGTAGTGCTCCTTCCCGACGATTTGCGGGTCGAGAGCGCGGCTGCTCGAGTCGAGAGGGTCAACGGCCGGGTAGATGCCCAGGGCAGTCAGCGGGCGGGATAGGACCGTGGTCGCATCAAGGTGAGCAAATGCTGTGTGTGGCGCTGGGTCGGTAATGTCGTCAGCCGGAACATATATAGCCTGCAGCGAGGTGATGGAGCGGCCCTTCAGCGACGTGATCCGTTCCTGGAGGAATCCCATCTCATCAGCAAGTGTGGGCTGGTAACCCACTTCCGATGGCATCCGTCCCAGGAGCGTCGAGACCTCCGAACCCGCCTGGGTGAAGCGGAAGATGTTGTCGATGAACAACAACACATCCTGACGTTGCACATCACGGAAGTACTCCGCCATGGTCAACGCGGAAAGTGCGACACGGAGGCGAACCCCTGGTGGCTCGTCCATCTGTCCGAAGACGAGGGCGGCCTTCTCGATGACCCCGGTATCTTTCATTTCAAGGAACAGGTCATTGCCCTCGCGGGTGCGCTCCCCGACACCGGCGAAGACCGAGACACCACCGTGCTGGGTGGCGACGCGGTTGATCATTTCCTGGATCAACACCGTTTTGCCGACACCGGCACCACCAAACAGACCGATCTTCCCACCCTGCAGGTATGGGGAAATCAGGTCGAGCACCTTGATACCGGTCTCGAAGACCGTCTTCTGTGGCTCGACTTCCTCGAACGCAGGCGGCGTGCGATGGATCGGCCAGCGTTCACCAGTGAGTTCTAGTTCGGGTTCATCCAGGCAGTCGCCCCAGACATTGAAGATGTGGCCCAGAGTCTGGTCTCCCACCGGAACCGAGATCGGCTCGCCGGTGTCCCGCACGGGAGCACCACGGGTCATGCCGTCGGTTGGGGCGAGTGCGACCGCCCTGACTTTGCTACCTCCGAGGTGTTGGGCAACCTCGGCGAGAACAGTGTGACTTTCGCCCCCGAGGGTGAAGTCGATTTCAACCGCGTTGAGGATCGCGGGCAGGTCGCCCGGCGGGAACTCGGCGTCCACGACCGGTCCGGCCACCTTGATTATCCGTCCAACTTTTCCGCTGTCACTCATTTCTCTGTCCTTTACCTTGAATCTTGTTTTCCCACCGTTCTGTGAAGGTTTTTATACCGCCCGGGTGCAAAACCACTCACAGAACGGTAAAAGTCTCATTCGGCCAACGCTTCGGCCCCACCGACGATTTCGGTGATGGCGGTGGTGATCTCGGCCTGGCGGGCCCGGTTGGCTTGTATCGAGAGGACTCGAATCAGGTCGTCGGCATTGTCGGTGGCAGCTTTCATGGCCCGGCGACGGGCACTGTGCTCTGAGGCCGACGCCTCGAGAAGCATGTTGAAGATGCTGGCTTCGACATATTTGGGAAGTAGCCGGTCCAGAATTTCCTCCGGAGAGGGCTCGAACTCGTACGCGACCGCAGCTTCATTTTCTCCCGGCGCTCGAGTCGGTGGCGTGATCGGGAGCATTTCGAGCAGATTCGGAGCCTGCCGCATCGCGGTTTCGTAGTGCGTGTAGAAAGCCTCGAGCGAATCGATCCTTCCTTCGGCATATGCAGCCATGGTGGTGTTGGCAATCGCCCTGGCGTCGCCATATCCCGGCGTGTCGGTTACGCCCAGGTACGACTGGTCGATGCGGTAACCGCGGTAACGGAAATATGCCTGCGCCTTTTTGCCTACTGCGTAAATGACAACGTCTCGCCCGAGCTTTTCGAGTTCAGCGATTCGGGCCTCGGCCAGACGAATGACGTTTGATGCGTACGCCCCGGCCATGCCTCTGTCAGAAGACACGATCAGGAGCCCGACGTTGCGGGTTTCCCGACGTTCCAGCAGGGAATGGGAGCTGCCTCCGCCACTGCCACCCACGTTCTCGATGACCTCGATCAGCTTCTGGGTATAAGGCTGGGACCCATGGACCCTCGCCTGAGCCTTGGGGATCCGGCTTGCCGCGATCAGCTCCATAGCGCGAGTGATCTTCTTCGTAGCCTCGACGCTTTTGATCCGACGCCGGGTGTCGCGGAGTTGGGCAGAAGCCAGGAGCTACTCCCCGTCCGAGCTTCCCTCGAAGCTTGCGGCAAATTCCGCAACCGCTTCGTCAAATCCGTCCCCCTGGGGAAGGGCGCCGGTGTCACGAATGGTCGACAGCATGGCGCTGTACCTCGTTCGGAATGCCTCACGAAGCTCCGACTCGAACTTAGCGACATCGGAGGTGTCCACCTTGTCGAGATAGCCCTCGGTGACGGCGTAGATAACGACGACCTGCTCCTCCACAGTCACCGGATCGAACTGGGGCTGCTTGAGGACTTCGACCACCCGGCGACCCCTTTCCAGCTGGGCGAGAGAGGTGGCGTCGAGCTCCGACCCGAACTCGGCGAACGCTGCGAGTTCCCTGAACTGGGCGAGATTGAGACGCAAAGGCCCGGCGATCTTCTTCATCGACTTGATCTGTGCGTTCCCTCCCACACGGGAGACGGATGTTCCGGCGTTAACCGCGGGGCGTATGCCCTGATAAAACAGGTCTGTCTCCAGGAAGACCTGGCCGTCCGTAATCGAAATCACATTCGTCGGGATATACGCCGAGATGTCGTTGGCTTTGGTTTCGATTACCGGGAGACCGGTGAGTGACCCGCCGCCGAGTTCATCTGACAGCTTGGCGCATCTCTCCAGCAGACGGCTGTGGAGGTAGAAGACGTCCCCTGGATACGCCTCACGTCCCGGAGGACGACGCAGGAGTAGAGAAATCTCGCGATAGGCGACAGCCTGCTTGGAGAGGTCGTCGAAGACCACCAGAGCATGCTCGCCCTTGTACATCCAATATTGGCCGATCGCCGAGCCCGCATAGGGTGCGTACATCTGCAGGGCCGGCGCCGCCGACGCCGGGGCGTTCACCACCACCGTGTATTCCATCGCGCCCGCTTCTTCGAGCGCCAGGACCACTTCAGCGACCGTCGAGGCCTTCTGGCCGATAGCGACGTAAATACACTTGACCTCATCGGGTGTGCCCTGATTGGTCTTCTGGTTGATGATGGTGTCAATGAGAATCGCCGTCTTACCGGTCTGGCGGTCGCCAATGATCAGCTGACGTTGCCCCCGACCGATCGGAGTCATGGCATCGATTGCCTTGATCCCGGTCTGAAGGGGTTCGGTTACCGGCTGGCGTTGCACGACAGAGGGCGCCTGGGTTTCCAGAAGCCGGCTCTCGGTGGTATTGATCGGGCCTTTACCGTCGACCGGGTTGCCCAACGTGTCGATAACGCGGCCCAGCAGGGCATCGCCTACCGGTATGGAGAGAACACGTCCGGTTTGTTTGACGGGGTCGCCTTCCTGGATGTGGCTCGCCTCACCGAGAAGGACTACGCCCAGGTCGTCCTCGTCGATGTTAAGAGTGACACCGGTGAGGCCCCCGGGGAACTCGAGTAGCTCCGAGGACATCACCGAAGGCAGCCCCGTAACCCGGGCGACACCATCAGCGACCGACGCGACATAGCCGACTGTTTCCTTGCCAACTTCAGGTTTCCAACCTTCGAGCTGGGAACGCAAAGTGGAAGTGATCTGATCGGCGGTAATGGTCAAATCAGACATATCTATCTCCTCATGAGCCCTGGACGGCATGTCGGAGTGATCCGATTCGACTGGCGATCGAACCATCGATGACGGTGTCGCCAACGCGGGCCACGATTCCGCCTACCACGGACTCGTCGACCACAACTTTCACTTCGAGTTTCTTGCCGGTCGCCTTGCCCAGAGCCGCGGCAAGACGTTCTACGGTTTCTTCAGTTAATGGAACGGCGGATCGGACCTCGGCCACTGCCCTGTTTCGCGATGACGCCGCCATCTCGACCAGAGCCTTGGAAATCGATGAGAGCTCAGACGCCCGCCCCTGTCCAACCACCAATTGGACCAGACCAACCGTGAGTGGCGAAGCCTTATCGGCGAGCAGTTCCTCGACGATTGCGATCTTCCTGTCGGTCGGGATTTGGGGATCGGTCAGCGCAGATCTCAGCTCGGGCGAAGACTCGATGGTCTCGGAGACAGAGAACAGTTCACTCTCCACCTGCTCGACAACACCCTCACCCTCGGCGAGGATGAGAAAGCCACGCGCGTAGCCGGTGATCCGGTCGTCCACTTACATCTTCTCCAAATCGGCAAGGTACCGGTTCACCAACGCTTGATGAGTGTCGGCGTCGAGCGACTCTCCAACAATCTGGCTGGCGAGTTCGACAGAGATCGAGCCGACTTCCTTGCGGGCATCGGCGAGGGCGCGCCCCTTTTCGGCGTCTGCTTCCTCTCTCGCCCTGGCGAGAAGTTGATCGGCGTCCGTCTGGGCCTTGGCGAGGACTTCCGACTTCATCTGCTCCGCGGTTCCGCGGGCCTCTTCGATGATTCGATTTCCCTCTGCCTTGGAGTCGGCCAACTGGGCTTTGTAATCGGTGAGGAGGCTCTCTGCTTCCTGCTTTGCCTTCTCGGCCTCACTGTATTGCCCTTGCATCGCAGCCTGTCGCTGCTCCATGGTCTTGGTCAGGCTGGGCCAGACCCAGATACGGACGAAGACGAAGACGATCGAGAACGCAATGATTCCGGCGACCAGTTCGGGCCAGGCGGGCAACAAGAGGTCGGCGGCGCTTCCACCACCCTCGCTTTCCGTTGCCAAAACGATTGCACGAACCACGCTCAACCAGCCAGGAAGAAGACTACGAAGCCGATCAGAGCAAGCGCCTCGGACAGCGCCATACCGATGAACATGTTGGTTCTGAGCATCCCGGCAACCTCCGGTTGACGGGCCATCGCCTGAACGGCGTTACCGGCGACAATACCGACGCCGATACCGGGGCCGATGGCGCCGAGGCCATAGCCGATAGCTGCCAGGCCGCTGCCGATATCGCCGGTAAGACCGGCGCTCTCCTGCGCCAGGATTACTAGTGCATGCATTGAATTTCCCTTTCTTGCCTATTGGCTGTTTTGGTCCTAGTGGGCCGGGTGCAACGAGCTCTCGATGTACACGGCCGAAAGCAGAGTGAAGATGTATGCCTGAAGTGCGAGCACCAGCAATTCGAGGAGGAAGATGCCCATACCGAAGACAAACCAGAGCGGCCCCACCAGGAATGCCTTCAGCGGCGCCATCGCTCCGGTCGCTCCGGCATACATGAAATACACTCCCGAACCCAGCAAAAGGGCGATCATCGTGTGCCCGGCAACCAAGTTGGCAAACAACCGGACTGCGAGCGAGAACGGCCTGACGATGAATATCGAGACCAGCTCGATCACTCCAATCAGCGGTTTCAGAATCAGCGGGACCCCTGGTGGCCAGAGGGTGTGGCCCAGGTAGGCGAGTCCTTGCTTCTTGAACCCGGCAAAGACGAAAATCACATAAGTAACGAGGGCGAGAAACGCAGGAATGGCCATTCTCGAGCCGATGGGGAAGTTGATAAAGGGCGTGACCCCGAAGAAATTCCCCACCAGCAGGAATAGAAACAGCGACAGGAGGTAGGGCGCATACTTTTCGCCACCTGGGCCGATGACTCCGATGGCGATATCGTTTCTCACGAAGTCGACGACGCTTTCGATAGCCAAGCCAAACTTGGTGGGCACGAGTCGCGGCTTCCGGTAGGCGGCATAGAGCAGACCGATTACGACCAGCGCCGCGAGGAAGATGTAGACGATCGTCCGGTTGACCTGTCCGAACAACAACGGCAGTTCGAAAAGTTCGAGGATCGACTCGGGTACGCACAGAGGCTCCGTCGTCGAACAGGTAAATGCCAGAATCATGTCCACTCGAGTTCCCTTTCTTTGCCCTTCGACAACGCCACCGCCTCAGCAGCAACCAACACCAGGTACGTAACCACAGTGGTGATCCCAAACGCCAGACGGTCAATCGGGGTGTACTTGGCGATCAGCAGCATGGTCACAGTTATGAGTCCCAGTCGGAGGAAGAGCCCGATCAGGGCGCCAGCATGATAGGCAGCAAGGCTGATCCTGGCGGAAATCGACAGGATCGCCCCGGCCAGGAGGAAGTTGAGTACGACAACCACGACGCCTAGTGCAGCGCTCCACGCACCGTTCCAGCCCCGGGTCAGCCAGAACAGGCCGATCAGTATCGGGGCCGGGTAAATGGTGCGGGCCACGATGTGTTTCGCCAGGGTCATTTCGACGTCCGCTGTGGGGATAACGGGCTCAGCGTTCACGGTAAGTCCCGTCCTGGTTCTTCAACATCGCCCAAATCTTCAGAAACCCTGCGTAGGAACCGAGCACCACTCCGATCACCACGAACCAGGGGTCGGTTCCCAGCCAGAGATCGAGGAGGTATCCGAGCAACGTCCCCGCGATTATGGAACTGAAGAAAGACCCACCTTCCATCCAACCGTCATGGACCGCGCTGGTCGTTTGTTTGGTGATCGAGTCGTCTCTCACTGGTACCTGTGAAATATTGCTGAAACGTGGGCGCTTGTGAAAATCTTCACAAAGGATATTGGTAAGTGTCTTCTAATCAAAATTGACCTTACTAGGGCAAACGTTGCCACGAAATTCGCCGGCCACACGAACCCGACACGCCGACACTCTCTAGACGTGGCCGACGAAGTCGGCGGGATAGGGCGGAAATTCTGCAGCCAACTCCCCCACCCTTCCTCTGACCTCGACCAGTGCGGCTTTGTCGTCCTTTTCTTTCAACGCTCGCGCCATCAGCGAAGCCACCTCCGACACCTGAGTCTCTCTCATTCCCTGGGTGGTCACGGCCGGGGTTCCGATCCGCAACCCCGACGCCCGGAACGGAGGCCGTGGATCGAATGGAATCGTGTTGAAATTGAGGGTGATCCCGAGGGTGTCGAGCAGCTTCGCCGCATCTTTCCCGGTGAGGTCCTCATCGATCGATCGGAGGTCGATCAGGAAGAGGTGGTTGTCGGTACCGCCGGAAACCACCCGTACACCCTCATCCTGCATCGTGGCCGCCATTGCCGAAGCGTTGGCCACGATCTGCTCGGTGTAGTCATGAAAAGCAGGCTGCGCCGCCTCTTGAAAACACACTGCTTTGGCTGCCACTTGCGACTCGATCGGGCCTCCCTGGACATTGGGGAAAACAGCCTTGTTGATTGCTTGCCCGAACTCCTCCTTCGCCAGCATCAGACCTCCGCGGGGGCCTCGTAAGGCCTTGTGGGTGGTCCCGGTGACGATGTCGGCAAGGGGGACCGGCGACGGATGCGACTTCCCGGCCACCAGACCGATGAAATGGGCAGCATCGACCATGAAAACCGCACCGATCTCGTCAGCGATCGCCCGGAAGCCGTCATAATCGAGGGTCCGTGAATATGCCGAATAACCGGCCAGAACGATCTTTGGCTTGTGTTTGAGTGCGAGTGCCCTCACTTCGTCCATGTCGATGATCTCGGTCTCGGGGTCGACGCCGTAGGCGACGAAGTCGTAATAGAGGCCGGAGAAGTTGACAGGTGAGCCATGAGTGAGATGTCCCCCTTGATCGAGGCGCATCCCCAGTACCGTGTCGCCGGGTTCCAGCAATGAGAAATAGACGCCCATGTTGGCCTGGGCACCGGAATGGGCCTGGACGTTGGCGAACTCAGCGCCGAAAAGGCTCTTGGCCCGATCGATGGTGAGTTGTTCCATCTCGTCGACAACCCCACAGCCTTCGTAATAGCGACGGCCCGGATAGCCCTCCGCATACTTGTTGGTAAACACCGACCCGGAGGCCGCCATCACTGCAGGCGAGGCGAAGTTTTCCGAGGCGATCAGGTGGATGCTGGAGTTCTGACGCTGAAGGTCTTTCTCGATCAACCCCGCGATATCGGGGTCGACCTGCTCAATGGGTTCCATGGAAATCATGGCCCTGAGCGTATCAAGCTGAGATATCGACTGCTCCCTGGCGAATCACGATCGGCCGGGCACCGGTTGCGTCGACCACGGTCGAAGCCAACCCACCTGGAGCGCGTCCCGGAATGTAGGCCGCCACCTCATTGCCAAAAATCGAGCGAGCCTCGACGTCGTCCATCACCTCAGGTTGTCCGCTTCGATTTGCCGAGGTCACCGCGAGTGGGCCGGTGACGTTGAGGAATTCCCGGGCAACATCGTGGTCGGGCACCCGAATTCCGACTGTCCTCAACCGGGTGTCGCCTACCCAGTCGGATAGAACCACCCGTGGGGTGACCACCAAAGTAAGTGCCCCGGGCCAGAATCGCCGGGCCAGTTGGCCGGCGATACCATCGAAGTCACCGTAAAACTCGGCGTCATCGACGTTCGCCAGGAGAATCCCCAGGGGTTTGGAGTCTGGCCGCCCTTTCAATTCAAAGAGGGCGGAAACGGCATCAGGGTTGAGGGGATCGATCGCCAGCCCGTAGACCGTGTCGGTCGGGATGCCCACGACTTCGCCATTTCTGACGGAGTCGAGAGCGTCATCGAACATCAGGGTCGGGCTCCGACCACAAATCGATCCCGTCCGGACAAATCTTGACGGACCACAACCGGGATATCCGAGAATGACGAAACGGCCGCCACGCCTTGCTTCTCCCCGATCTCACAGACGATGACGCCCCCGGGACGGAGCCATTGGGACGCCGACCCACCGATGTTCTGGATCACCTCGAGGCCTGAGGAACCCGCCACCAGCGCCATCTTCGGCTCACGACGAACGTCTTCGGGCAAACTCATGTATTCGGATTCGGCCACGTAAGGGGGGTTGGCCACGATCAGATCGACCTCGCCGAGTAGCGATGCCGGTAGCGGTTCGAACAGGTCACCCTCGGCAAGATATATCTGGAGACCGGTCCGGTACATGTTCTCGGTCGCAACCTCGATGGCCTCCGGGGAGAGATCGGTGGCGAAGACCGATGCCCCGGGAAAACTCCGCTTCAGTGCCAGAGCGAGAGCCCCCGAACCCGTACACAGATCGACAATGACTTCCGGCACCCGCACCATCCGAGAGGCAAGCTCGAATAGCGATTCGGTTTCGGGTCGGGGCACCAAAACCCTCGAGTCGACGAGCAACTCAAGCGGTCCGAACTGAGCGGTCCCCTCGATGTACTGGAGTGGTTCTCCGTTGAGTCGTCGTGTTATCAGTTCTTCCAACGAGCCATTCTCGCCAGCCACAAGGCGCAGCCGTGCCAGTTCATGGTCGGGAAGCATTTCCATATCCTAAGTGTGCCAGAAAGCCCTCCACCCTGGCGAACTATCCGGGGCAACGGAGCCACATTGATCAGAGAACCTCAGCCAGGTATCGGTTTCTGCCACAATTCACCATTGTCAGACAAGAAGTTGGCAGGAGATTGAACCAAAAACGCCGAATACTGGTAGCAGACGATGCTGACGCAGTGACCACGGTGTTAGCAACCGCCCTCGAAGTCAACGGGTTTGAGGTCGTCGTCACTGACAACGGCCAGGAAGCACTGCGACTCGCGATGACAGACGATTTCGACCTCGCAATCATCGATCAGTTAATGCCGGGCATGCTGGGAATCGAGGTCTTGCAAAAAATAAGATATTCACTCAGCGAAATGCCAGTGATCATCCTGTCAGGCGTCGACGATGACGAAGTCGTGGTCGGTTCACTGCGCGCCGGTGCGGCCGACTTCGTCCGGAAGCCTTTCCGCCTTGCTGAGCTTGTGGCCCGGATCGAGAAGCATCTCCCCGTATTGGCATCTAACCCTCAACCGGACGCTGATTTAACCCGATAACACCTGTCAGAATGACTGCCATCGAGGCCGCCGTAGTGGGGGTCGTCGTTGCCTGCACAATCGGCCTTGTCCTCGCAATCGCCGTGGTCGCTTTGAAATGGGCACACCGGCGACGCGTCCATTCGCACGAGATCCGGAGGAGAGAATACCTCCGGATGATCAGCGCGCATGTCGTCCAATCGGGTTCTATTCCCGTCGTATCGGCTCAAGAGGCAGAAGACGACGCCTTTATCGATGCGGTCATCGACGTCAGGAACACCATCGCAGGATCACCTGACGACGCTCTCAACGGCCTGGTCGACAGCAGCGGCCTGACCCGGCGCCAGGCGGGACGTCTCCGCTCACCGTTCCCACTCGGGCGACGCCTGCGGGCGGCGGTTTCTCTTGCCGAGATCGGGGACAGGGGGGCGGCACGGGTGCTTCTTGCCCATTTGTCAGACAGAGAGCCAGAGATCCGAATTCAGAGCGCGAGGGGCCTGGCGCGGATGCGGTACGTGGCGGCGATCGGCCCGATCCTCGCTCGATTGGCAGAGGAAACTCCGGCTGTCCGTTCAATGCTCGCCGAAGCTCTGGTGGCCTTCGGACGTGATGCGGCTTGGCCAATCACCGCTTTCATCAGGGCGCACCACAAAGATCCTGTCATCACCGGAATACCCGAAGCCGCTCGAGCCATCGGCACCATCGGGGACTCCGAGGTCGGAAATGCCCTGTCGGAGTTGCTCTTCGAAATCGAGGACGTCGAAATCTTGCTGGCCTTGATTGAGAGTCTTGGTTACGTTGGCGGCCCTCATGCTGTTCGCCCGTTGCGTCGAACACTGGCTTCCGAAGACTGGCGTCTGCGGGCGAAATCAGCGACGGCGCTGGGTGAGATCGGAGACCCTTCAGTCAATCCCATCTTGTTCAGCGGCCTCAGAGACCAATCGTGGTGGACCCGACGCAACTGCGCTGCCGCCCTCTCGGTGCTCCCTGGCGGCATAGGTTGGCTTTACGACGGACTCATTTCGCATGACGAGTTCGCCCGGGACGCCGCCGCAGAGGCCCTCGCCGACTGCGGCGAACTCGCTGCCGCCAGAGATCGGGTCGACGCCGGGGTGTCACGACCACGAGACCTTCAACTGCTGAATTACATGGCGTCGCCAGGAATGGTCTTTTCGTGATCCGGTGGGAAGTGCTTGCGTGGGCCGGATACTTCATCCTCGGGTACTTCGTGCTATTGCAGACTTACATGCTTTTCCTTGTCTTCCACTCGGCGGTCGTACTGCGGCGCTCTCACCACCTCGCCCGGTTCAATCGCAGTTTCGACACCCTGTCCAGTCGTCGCACGCCTCCGGTGTCCATCGTCATCCCTGCGCACAACGAGGCCGCAGGAATCGTGGACTCGGTCAAATCGATGTCGATAGTCGCCTACCCGAAGGTCGAGATCGTCGTCACCAACGACGGATCGATCGATGACACGCTGCAACTCCTGATCGACGCGTTCGGACTGGAGCGAGTTCGCATTCCATACCGCCCTGACATTGCCACCAAGCCGATCCGCGGAATCTACCGAACCAACTCCCCGGTTCAGATCACAGTCATTGACAAAGAAAACGGTGGCCGCGCCGACGCATTGAACGCGGGCATCAACGTAGCCCGTTATCCCTATGCGCTGTGTACCGACGCCGATGTGATCCTCGATGCCCGGTGTCTGGTTGCGGGCATGAAGCGTGTAATCGAAGACCGGGAACGAACAATTGGCGTCGGGGGAAACGTTCGACCGCTAAACGGCAGCCGCGTCGAATTGGGGCATCTGGTCAAATCCGGAGTCCCCAAAGAGTATGTCCCTCGGATCCAAATAATTGAGTACCTGAGAACCTTCGTCGCCAGCCGTCCCGCTTGGTCGGCGATGGGAGCCCTGCCATTGGTGTCAGGTGCCTTCGGGATCTGGAAGAGATCAGCTGTGATTGCGATTGGGGGTTTCGCGGCCGGCCATCTCGGCGAGGACATGGATTTGACTGTTCGAATGCACCGCCATCACATCGAACAACAGATACCGTACCGAATTGTCTACGAGCCGCGAGCCGTGATATGGACTGAAGTCCCGTCTGACAGGAGGGTTCTGCGCGGCCAGCGAATCAGGTGGCATCGGGGCCTCATGCAAGTTGTAGCGGACAACATGGGAATCGTATTGAACCCGCACTATGGGACTCTCGGCACGGTGA
>DATDCF010000156.1:0-11280 GCA_036524475.1 Acidimicrobiia bacterium
GGTGTATTACGAAGGTGCTGGCTGGGAGGTCTGGGAATACGTCAATGACGATCTCGGCCCGGTGAAACAGATCGAATCAGGCTGCGGCGTCTGATCTGACTCTGCCCTCCGCCGGGCACTAGGGTTTCGTCGATATATGGACAATCCCTTTACCGACCGGGTGACTTTTGTCGGCCACACCAAAATCGAGTTGACCGAGGCCACACCCGACCTCGCCGAGGGTCGCATCGCCGTAGAAGACATCCATCATCAGCCGTATGGTGTCGTCCATGGAGGGGTGTACGCCACGCTGGTCGAAACTCTTGCGTCTACCGGAGCTGCTCTGTGGGCGGCCTCCAACGGCATGGCCGGCGCTATGGGTATCTCCAACACCACCGATTTCTTCCGCGCCACCCGCTCCGGGGTTCTTCTCGGTTCGGCGACACCTATCCACCGGGGCCGGAACCAACAGGTTTGGGAAGTGTCGATAACGCGTGAGGACGACGCCAAATTGGCAGCGCATGGCCAGGTCCGCCTCCAGAACATCCACGACACCGACGCGGTCGGCACCTAAAACCGCGTTCCGACGGAACACAGTGCCATATATGGCCGATTCCGGGTATAGAACGGCGACGCCAAGCGCCAGACGTGGCCTTCGACTCCTCAGGGTGTTCGTGCCGTGAGTCGGGAAATGGCGATGGAACAGTGGAACCGGCAGCTATTGCAACGCGAACGCTCGACGACTGTCGAACAGGTCGTCGTCGAAGCCGGTGGGATCTACAGCACCGCACCCACAAGCTACCTGTCATTCGCGGCGCGGATCCCCGGATTTGTCAAGGATGACCTGGATCGCGCCCTTTATCGGGATCGTTCATTGGTCCGTCTGTCGGCGCTTCGAGGGTCAGGATTCCTGATCCCTCTGGACATGATCGACGACGTGGTTGCCGCCAGTGACAGGGGCAACGTATTCGAGGGCTGGGTTGAGAAGCTCGTTGGGGCTGAGGTCCGCGAAGACTGGCGTGCCCGGATCCTCGCGCTATTGGATGGACGGGTCATGCCGGCGCGGGAGATTCGCACGGAACTCGGCGTGTCAGCTAAAGAGTCCGAGGCTCTCAGGTTTCTGCTTTCGTCGCTGTCACATACAAGGCATGTGGCGGCGGCCGCCGGCACAATCGGTTGGCGGGATAATCAGTATGGCTACACCTTGTGGGACCAATGGTTTACAAATCACCCTCCGCGCGTGGTGGATGCGGAGATGGCCCGGACCAGGGTCGCGGACTGGTATCTGAAAGGGCACGGCCCGGGAACGGTCGATCACTTCGCATGGTGGGCCGGTGTGACGAAAGCGAACGCCGCTGCCGCACTTTCGTCTTTCGTCGAGATCGAGCCAGGCGTCTTCGATCTGGCCGATCCGCCCGAACCGGTCGAACCATCTGGACTTCGACTACTCCCGGTTTGGGACACGGCGCTGGTCGCTCCAAAAGGGAGGAGACGGATGGTACGGACAACTCATCAACCCTACGTATACGACGTCAGCGGCAATCTGACATCGACGATTGTCCAAGATGGGGGAGTGGTCGGGGTATGGAGCCGAGGAGGCGACAACGATCTCGTTGCAGTGAAAGCGGCCCCATTCGAGTCTTTCACAAAGTCGGTTCGGTTGGATATCGAGCAAGAGACAAAGGTCTTGGGAAACGCAGTCGGCGCCCGTGATGTGAGTGTTGAGTTCGTCGACGACCCGGTCGATCTAACCAAGGCCCCTCGAAATCGGTTCCTCTCACCGCTCAAGGGATCGTAACCTGGCCCTCAATGCTTCAAATCGGCAACATGAAAGTCGACCCGCCGGTGGTGCTGGCCCCGATGGCAGGTGTTACCAACGCACCGTTTCGTCGCCTGTGCCGCGAATTTGGGGCCGGCCTCTATGTGTCGGAGATGATCGGCGCCCGCGGCCTGGTCGAGGGCAATGAGAAAACCATGGCGCTGGCGCGATTCGACGCCGACGAGACTCCACGGTCGATCCAGCTCTACGGAACCGATCCGTCATCGCTAGGTGAGGCGGTGGCATTTCTTGTGGGCGACCGCGGAGTCGATCACATTGACATGAACTTCGGTTGTCCGATGGGCAAGGTCACCCGTCACGGTGGCGGCGCGGCACTCCCGTGGAAGTCGGGTCTGTTCCGTTCCATAGTCCGCGCCGCCGTCTCCAATGCCGGAGATGTGCCGGTGACGGTCAAGTTCCGGAAGGGCATCGACGACGATCATCTCACCTTCCTCGAAACCGGGCTCTCAGCTGAAGACGAGGGGGCATCAGCAGTTGCCCTCCACGCCCGAACCGCCCGACAGCTCTACTCGGGGAATGCGGACTGGGCGGCGATACGTCAGTTGAAGGAAGCGGTGACAACGGTGCCCGTCCTCGGGAATGGAGATATCTGGACGACGGCGGACGCTCGGCGCATGATCGACGAAACCGGATGTGATGGCGTGGTCGTGGGGCGTGGGTGCCTGGGTCGCCCATGGCTGTTTCGGGACCTCGCCGACATGTTCTCGCGTCGACATCCGCAGACACCGCCGGACCTGGGCGAGGTGGGTGACGTGATGATTCGCCACGCCGGCTTGCTGGTGGACCATTTCGGCGAGCACGTGGGTATCCGGCTTTTCCGGAAGCACCCCTCCTGGTATCTAAAAGGATTTCCTGCAGGACCAGTGGTCCGGGACGGCCTTTCCAAGGTCGAGTCGGTAGCCGACGTTCGGACATGGGTGTCTCGTCTCGACCCGACAGTTCCCTATCCCGAGGAGGCGGAACGGATGGTCCGCGGCCACTCCCACGGCCCCCGCCCGGTACGACTACCTCGCGGCTTTCTCGAATCCCGCGACGCCGATTCGCTTGGACTCGAGGCCGACGAGGTGGTCAGCGGCGGATAAATCCGCGTTCCGACGGAACAGAGTGCCACATATGGCACGTATCGGGGATAGAACGGCGAACCTAGATACGCTCAGTGAACCCCGCGCACGCGGAGAGAACAAGGTGAGCCATCGCGTCGAGCGTCACGCCACTGACATCCGCTTGGGCGTCGACCTCGACAAAATCGATCGCTCTAACCCGGGGATGGGAAGCGCAGATGCGGACCCCTTCAGCAAGAGTCCGCAAGTCGAGGCCGCCCGGCCTGGCGCCGGGACAACCGGGGGCCACCGAAGCGTCGAGCACATCGACATCGACATCGACGTAGATGACGTCGCAACGGGCAAGTAGCCGCTCAATGGCTCCGAGGACCACATAGCCAATCCCTGCTCTTTCCACTTCGGCGACCGTGGCAACTGAGATGTACTGATCGTCGCAGTACTCCCGGTAGGCGAGGGAATTGGCGAACGAGTGAATCCCGATCTGGGATACGTGCGCTCCGACCAGACCATCTTGTTCGATCAGCCCCCTAATTGGTGACCCATTGGTCGGTCCGAGGTCGAGCGTCCGAACGTCGTGATGTGCATCAAACGTTATGACCCCAATCCGGCTCAGATCGCCGAAGCTGTTGACCAACGGGCGGGTGATGGCATTGTCCCCCCCGAGGAAGAGCGTGAGAGGGGTGTCGGGAAGCTCCCGTGCCAGAGCCTCCACCCGGTCCGGCATCTCGTGCATGTCGAGCGGGCTGACCGGCCAGTTGCCTTCGTCGTAGACCGTCAGGGCGCTGAAATCGATTTCCCACTCGCCGTGGAATGTAGAGAACCGGCTGAATCTCTGACGCACGGCCTGGGGTGTCATATCTGCTCGGCTCGGGGACAGGGATGCCGAAGATGACGGCACGCCAACAACGCGAATCTGTGGGTCATCGGCTTCCTGAGCCAGCCAAACATCGGCCCGTGGCCAGAATGGGTCGTTGATGACCACGCTATTCGGCTTCCATCATGGGGATATCGACACCACGTTCTCGCGCCACCCTCATGGCGATTGGATAGCCGGCGTCGGCGTGGCGCATTACACCCGTGCCGGGATCATTGGTCAGCACTCGCTCGACCCGCAAGGCACCCTGTTCGGTCCCATCGGCCACCACCTGAGCCCCTGAATGAATCGAATTCCCTATTCCGACCCCGCCACCGTGATGAACCGCAACCCATGCCGCCCCGGAAGAAACGTTGAGCATCGCGTTGAGAATCGGCCAGTCGGCTACTGCATCGGAACCGTCCAACATCGACTCGGTCTCCCGGTAGGGGGAAGCGACTGACCCGGAGTCGAGATGGTCGCGACCAATGACGATGGGGGCGCTGACTTCGCCTGCTGCCACAAGTTCGTTGAAACGGAGACCCGCCAGGTGGCGTTCGCCGTACGAGAGCCAGCAAATGCGCGCGGGCAGACCCTGGTAGTGGACCTTTTCGCCGGCCAGCTTGATCCATCTTTGCAAGGGGTCGTTGTGGGGGAATAGGTCGAGCAACGCCCGATCGGTGACGGCGATATCCGCTGGGTCTCCGCTGAGGGCCACCCAGCGGAACGGGCCCGACCCTTCGGAGAAGAGGTCGCGGATGTACGCCGGCACAAAGCCCGGATAGGCGAATGCATTGCTGAAACCAGCTATTTGCGCCTCACCTCGCAGGTTGTTCCCATAGTCAAAAACCTCGGCGCCTGCGTCCTGGAATCCGACCATTGCTTCGCACTGAGTGGCCATCGATTCGCGCGACGCCTTGATGTAGGTGTCCGGATCGTCTTTACGGAGGTCGATCGCCTCTGCGAGCGAGTATCCGTGGGGGACAAACCCATACAGCGGATCGTGGGCTGAAGTCTGGTCGGTGACGATGTCGGCTTCTAGCCCCATTTTAAGAAGTGCTGGAAAGAGATCTGCTGTGTTACCCAGGAGCCCGATCGAGACGGCTTCCCTGTTGTCTTTGGCTTCAAGAGCACGGGCGACCGCTGCATCGACGTCTGTGAAACTCTCGTCGAGGTAGCCGGTCTCGAGGCGACGCTCGATACTGTGCGGATCGACGTCAACGCACAGGGCCACTCCACCGTTCATCGTGATGGCTAAGGGCTGGGCGCCACCCATCCCGCCGAGACCGCCCGTGAGGGTGAGGGTGCCGGCGAGAGTTCCCCCGAACTTCCTATCGGCTATGGCGGCAAACGTCTGATAGGTACCTTGGAGAATGCCCTGGGTCCCGATGTAGATCCACGATCCGGCAGTCATCTGGCCATACATCATCAGGCCCCTCGCTTCGAGATCCCAGAAGTGTTCGAGTGTCGCCCATTTCGGGACGAGCAGGCTGTTGGCGATCAGTACTCGGGGTGCCATTTCGTGGGTGCGGAAGACGCCCACCGGTTTTCCGGACTGCACCAGAAGTGTCTCGTCGTTTTTCAGCCGTTGCAAGGTGGCGACAATCGCATGGAACGCTTCGAGGTTTCGGGCCGCCTTTCCCCGTCCTCCATACACGATCAGATTCTCCGGATCCTCGGCAACGTCGGGGTCGAGATTGTTGAGAAGACATCGCAGGGCCGCCTCTTGGAGCCACCCTTGGGTATTCAGCTCAGACCCGTGTGGAGCGTGGAGGGGGAAGGTCAGGTCGAGCATTCCCACCAGCCTAGAACCCCGGCTTTAGCCGAGACCCCGATCTGCCATCTGGACTCTGCGTGTCGACCTGCGACGCTCCGCGCGAGCGCTTAGCGTTCTAGCCGTGTTTAGTGCCACTATTGGCCGATTGTTCCGTCGGAACGCGGTTTTCACTTGCGGAGGAGGCCGTCGAGGCGTTTGTTGGCGATGACGCCGCCAATTAGGCCCATGACGAGCAGGAAGGCTACGTGGCCCAGCATCGACCAGTCGAGCACACCGAGACTCAAGCCTCTGAGAAGCTCGGTGCCGTGATAGAGAGGGGAAAGCTTGACGAGCTGCTGCATCAATGGCGGGTACACATCGACGGGGTAGAAAGTTGCCGAGAAAAGGAACAGCGGCATCGTCACCAAGGTGACCAGGTCGAAGTCCTGCCAAGAGCGCATGTAGGTGCACGCGGCCAGTCCCACCGAACCAAAGGCGAATCCGATCAGGATCGCTCCCGGAATTGTAAGGATCGCTGTCCATGAGGTGGTCAGCCCCATGATGACCATAACGATGAGGAATGCTGTCGAGTAGAGGGCTCCTCGAAGAAGAGCCCATCCGATCTCACCGATGGCAATATCCATCGGGCGCATCGGGGTGGTCAAGATTCCCTCGTAGGTGTTACCGAATTTGAGCTTGAAGAAGATATTGAATGTCGTCTCTAGGACCGAGCCATTCATCGCCGATGCTGCCATCAGAGCCGGAGCCACAAAGGCGGTATATGAGACGGGGATACCCCCAGGGCCGACGACTTCGCCAACCAGGGCGCCAAGACCGATCCCCATCGAAAACAAATAGAAGACCGGCTCGAAGAAGCCAGTGAAGATGATCTTCCACAGCCGTCGGTAGACGAAGTAATTGCGCTCCCAGATTCGCTGCGCCCGGAAAGGCGTCATCCTCCCGATCGGCGAGAGTCTGGTGGGTGCGGAAACACTCATTTCTTGAGCCTCCGCTCTAGCCACCGCGCCGATAGGAGGAGACCGACAACGGCCATGGTGACCAGGTAGACGACATGGATCCACATTGGCATGGCAGTTACAACTGAGGCGTCGGCATCCGGAAGCGCCACCTTGCGCACCAATTCGACCCCGTGAAACAGGGGTGTGACGTAGGCGATCGGCTGGAGAAATCCGGGCAACTGACTGATAGGGAAAAAGGTCCCCGAGAACAAGAACAGCGGAATGATTCCGAATCGAAACATCGTGGAGAGACTCGTCTCGTCTTCTCTTGTCACGGTAAAGGCGGTTACCGCCGCTGTGAAGGCAAGCCCGGTGAGAATTCCGGGCGGCACTGCGAGGAGCGCCGGCCCGAGTTCCAGGGCTCCGAAAAGCGTGGCGATAACAGCGAAAACGATCAGGACGAAGGCGAGCCGAAAACTGCCCCAGATGAATCGGCCAAAAACAATGTCTCCCGGGCTGATGGGGGTCGAAATCGCACCCTCGAAATTCTTCCTCCATTTGATGCCGGCCATCACAGGGAATGCTCCGTCAGCAGCGCCGTTCTGCATTGCCGACGCCGCCATGAGGCCGGTGGCCACGAACGCTAGATATGGAACATTGAGATTTCCGTCGCCCGAATCGACAAGCTGGCCGAGTCCGAGGCCCATGGCCGTGAGGAAGAGGATCGGATTGACGAATGAGCTGATTGCTGTGCCTCGCCAGGTCCTCTTGTATCCGAGCAATTCGGACTCGACGACTCGCCACGGCCCGCGGAGAGCTGTCATCAGTCGATCAACCCGCGTCCGGTCAGACGGAGGAAGACATCCTCGAGCGTGGATCGGCGCACCAGCACCTGCTCGGGATGGACCCCGCGCGCTTCGACCTGGGCATGTGTCTCATCTGCGTCGTCCGTGTAGATAAGGATCCGATCGGCCAGGACTTCGGACCGTTGCCCCACGCCGTCGAGTTTCAGCATGTTCTCGTCCTGGGTGTCCAACTCGAATCGGAGTTCTACTACTTCACGAGGGGCGTAGGTCTCGATCAGCTTTCTCGGCGAGTCCTCGGCGACGATCTTGCCTTTGTCCATGACTACCAGACGGTCGCACAGCTGTTCGGCTTCGTCCATGTAGTGGGTGGTGATGATGAGCGTGGCGCCCTGTTGCTTCAGCCTGTACAGCCTGTCCCAGAGGACATGACGGGCCTGGGGATCTAGGCCGGTGGTTGGCTCGTCGAGGATGACCAGGTCGGGGTCATTGATCAAAGCGCGGGCGATGGTGAGTCGTCGCTTCATTCCCCCAGAAAGTGCCTCGACCTTGGCGTTCTTTCGATCTGACAGTTGGGCAAACTCAAGGAGCTCGACAATCCGTTCTTTGATCTCGGCGCGGTTCATGTCGTGATAGCGGCCGTAGATGTACAGGTTCTCACCAACTGTGAGTTCCAGGTCGAGATTGTCTTCCTGAGGGACCACCCCAATCCGCTCCCGGATCGAACGCCCCTGTGTCGTCGGGTCGAATCCGAATACGCTCAGCTTGCCTTCGGTAATCGGACTGACCGTGGTGATCATCTTCATCGTCGAGGTCTTCCCGGCCCCGTTAGGCCCGAGGAAACCGAAGGCCTCGCCTTTGGTGATGTCGAAGTCGATGGCGTCAACGGCGGTGAAGTCTTCGAACTTCTTGGTAAGGCCACGTGCCTCTACAAGTGATTCTGTCATTCGATTCGCAAGGTTAACCGGTGTTGGTGACAGTAAATCGAGAAATAGTCTTGACGGCCGCAGGCCCTTGCACGAGAAAACACACCCTGATCTCGGTTCCGATGGGTTTACCCGCCAGCGGGCGATTACATCCAGCGGACCAGGCGTTCACTGTCTTTTCGCCCGCCGAATTTACGCGGGGCGGCGTCGGCCGACGGGTAGCCAAGAGCGACTGCATAGCGGGCAACCTGGCCCTCGGACAGATCGAGGACATCGGAGATCCGTTCCGGCATGTGGAGAGTGATGGGACAACTGGCAACCCCGATTGCCTTGGCCCCGAGCATGATGTTCTGAGCGGCACGGCCGATATCGAACTCGTAGCCGTCGGGTTCCTTCACCAGGACGATCGCAGCCGTAGCGTTCTTCAGGGGACTTGTGAAGCTCCCGCCCGCAGCCAGCTGGTCGAGCTTCTCCCGATCGGTGAACACCAGAAAGGACCAATTCTGAGTGTTCTTTGAGCTCCCCGTCCATCGGGCGGCCTCGAGGATCTGTTCCAGGTGCTCCTGCGAGACGGGTTCCCGGGTGTAGTCGCGGATCGCCCGGAGGCCGAGAATGAAATCGTATGTGTCTGCCATGGGTACGAGGCTAGACTTAGCTCGACGCAACAGACACGAGGGAGTTCATCGTGGCGCGAGTCGCCATCTGGAACCTGCCAGCAATGGTTTCGGGGTCCATCGTCACGGTTCTCGAACAGAACGGCCATGATTGCATATTCCCTCCCGAAATCGTTGAATGGATGCGCCACTCGGATACCGACATCCCGGTTGCAGTCGGCACGTTTGTGCTGGAAGAGCTCCTGAAACTCAAGGAAATACGGGGAGACGCCATTCTTGTTGCCATTTTGGCGTCAAAAGATACGATCAGCTATGCCTCGACTTTGCTAGGTGGGGCCCAGGCCATTCTTACTGAGGAATACGATCCGATCGCCATTGTCGAGGCGATCGATCTTGGATATAGAGGTCTGGCCGTGATTCCTGCGGGCGCCTTATTGGCTTTAGCGACACATTTTCCGACTCCGATCGAACCCCCTCTCTCCGATCAGGAGTTGGCGTGGATGGTCGAACTCGCTCACGGGAGGACAATCGAAAGGGTGGCGATGGATTCTGGTTTCTCGAATCGCCATTTCAACAGGCTGATAAAAACGACTTACGGAAAATTAGGCACCACCAACAAGATGGATGCTCTGCTGGAGGCTCGCAGGCGAGGACTGCTCTGAACCGGGCTAGGAAGTTACAGATATCGACCAGGCACTCGCGGTTCGCTGTGAAGCACAGGTTCTTGGTCAGCTGTTAACTACCGGCGATAGGTAGGCCAGGTACGAAATCACTAAAACCACCCCTCCTAGGATCAACGGCAAGGAGACCCACCTGCTGTTGTGTCTGAGCATCTCGATAGCTGCTACGACAGCCACAGAAAGGCCCCCTACCAGGATCAGTAGGCCTCCGGCGCTCGGTGTGTATAACAGTAGATTCGGTGCCCAAATCGCAACGACTGCGGTACCCGCGAGAAACGCCACTATGTTGCCGCCGCTCAGAGGACGAAGAAGGGTTGCGGCGAGAAAGATCATCAAGCCGGCTCCGGCAGCTACGACCTCATCACCGACGTCGGGTGGCGTCCATTGAATGAACGAACCTAAAACGATCGCACCGGACCCAACCAGGAAGCCGAGCCTGGACCGACTAGTAGAATCCTTCCATACTGTGGATGTCATGCGTTTCCAAGCTCCTCTTCCATGTATTGCTGATGAGCGCCGTTCCACACATTGTGTGATATGGCGGGTTGTTGTCGTTGTCGCAGAGGGATGTCCCCGAAAAGTCGATGTTGAGACCACCAGCGTGTCCAAATTCGTGGGTTATAGTTGACCGCAGATCGTACTGGCCGGCACCGGGGGAACCGGCGCCCACGTACCACGTGCTCGCTGACCTCAAACCGACGTAGGCTCGTTCGAGGTGGATGATGCCAACGCACCTCCAAGTAACGCCGAGGGTTGACTGTGTACCGCCGTAAACGAAGATCTCTATCGACGCATCAGGAGGAGTCCCGCCGCAGGGGTTTGTTGTGAGATCCTTGTCTGCGAGGTTGACCTCGGAGTGGAACTTGAAGCGAAGCGTACTCCCTGACAGTGCATTCCAGGCGTCATCGCCCGACTTGTAGGAGGTTGACGCAGTGGCGCCAGCCAGATTCGCGCCGCGCGTCGAGTCGAGCTTCCATTGGACGTTCGCTTCGTCACTCCAAGTAGGAGCGATGATTGTGTGGGCGAATGCAGTAGAGGTTGCACCCAACCCATACCCGACCACCCAGAGTAGGCCCATCGCGAGGATGGCCGTCGCATAATGACGCCCATGCCGCATCAACACGATCCCTCCCAGATTTGTGCTACTACCCAACCTCCCTTGGGAAGCTGATCCAGCATGTATCGCCTTTTGACCAGCCCGTCTGGAGTCCGCTCATCGAACAACAAAGGCTCCGCCTCGGTAAGGCTATTGGCATCGACTTTCGGCGAGAAGACCCGAATGGCAGTCAGCGGGTCGCCGGACCCGGTGTCTTCAGAGCCATATGTGAAAGTCCCCACCGAATATCGGGTGGTTGTATCGGGATTGACGCAGAGTTCGACCGTGGACCCATTGGTTTCAACCGCGACAGAATGGACTTCCGAAGCACTCGCCCCGACAATGAAACCTAAGGTGAGTACGGCGCTTCCGCCAAGCAAGAGACCTACTCTCCTTGACCTGTTGCGATGCTTTGGAGGCATGTGACCAAAGTAATGCCCTTTCGATAGCCGAGTCAATGCCAGAAATGTCGCCCTCCTGCCATATCGAAAAGCCTGTGGGCTAGCCTCGCTCGTATGCGTGGTGATGTTGCTTTGGAGGGTTCCCGATGGTCCACTGACCCGAAGAGTTTCGCTGAGCCTTCGTCCGTCCTGAGCGCCGAATTCATCGCTGACGTGGAAGATTGCGTCCGGGGCGCCGAGGCTGCAGCTGCCGCCGGCAATTGGGTCGTCGGGTTTGTCTCCTATGATGCCGCACCTGGATTCGACTTCCAC
>DATDCF010000157.1:0-14107 GCA_036524475.1 Acidimicrobiia bacterium
AGGCCGGCAAGGATCACGAAGAGAACGCTGATCCATGTCTTACGCAGACGCTGAGTCCAGTGAACCGGGTCTGGAGTTTGAGTAGATGTCATTGGTAGTCGGAGCCTAACTTCTGCTGGAACTCACGCATCGCCGATTGCAGCTTTCCCGGCGATTTACTCGGTCGACCCTAGGTTCACCACCATGCGATTGTGGATGGTCATGGTCATGGTCATGGTCATGGTCATGGTCATGGTCATGGTCCTGGTGGTGGTGTCGTGCTCGACTGCGGGTATCAACGATGGCGAATCTACGGGAGGCGACGTGATCTTTCCCTCGGTCCCGTTGATCCTCGGCTGCCGGTTCAGGAGAATGTGGTTGGGGTCGTGGCGTCGGATGGCACACCGCTCGCCCTCCCGGTCGAGGCGGTCCTGGCTGCCCTCGCGTCGGGTACCTCCATCACCTACGAGGATCTAACGGTCGAGCAAGACGGTGATGGCCTGCGCGTCGTCGGTCCCGATGGTGATATCGGCTCTCATCAAGCCTTTTGGTTTGCCTGGAGCCAATTCCATTCCGACCACGTTGGTCTGGCTGCCCGACATGCAGGGGCACCGCACCTGACTAGGATTTTCCGGTGCTCGACGTCTATCAGAGCTCATCGCGGGTTGCCGTTGGTCAAGTATCTCTGCAGGTCACCGACAACGGTGATCAGGGAAGCCCTGTCGTCCTCATGGTTCACGGCTGGCCCGATACCGCGTTTGTGTGGCGGCATCAAATCTCCTACCTGACCGAGAATGGGTACAGGGTCATTGCTCCCGACATGCACGGCCGCGGTCTGTCGGATCGGCCCACCCTGCTCGGCGGTTACAAACTATCGGCCACGATCCCCGACCTCGTGGCTGTACTCGATCACTTCGAGGTCGACACCGCCCACGTCGTCGGCCACGACTTCGGCGCCCTCGTGACCTGGGTTCTAGCCATGACCGCTCCGGAAAGGGTGAGGAGCCTCACCACGCTCTCGGTCGGGCATCCCTCTGCCTTCGATAGTGGAGGCTTAGGACAGATGAGCCGCTCGTGGTACATGCTCCTCTTTCAGTTCGAAGGGGTGGCAGAGGAGTGGCTGAAGCAGAACGATTGGTCGAATTTTCGTCGGTTTGTCGGGAATCATCCGGAGACCGAACACTGGATCTCGGTATTGACTCCGGAGGGCGCCCTGGAATCGTCACTCGACTGGTACCGGGCAAACAGTCATCCCCGTCGCCTGATCAGGCCACCTCGACCCTTCCCGCCGGTGACCGTGCCGACCCAGGGTCTTTGGAGCGGCGGCGACTTCGCCCTCACCGAGATTCAAATGGAGGATTCCGGGAAGTACGTCGAGGCCGAATGGCGATATGTGCGGCTAGACGGTCTCAGTCATTGGATGCAATTGGACGACCCGGATGTTGTCAACCGTCTTCTCGGCGAGTGGTTCGGACTGCATTGATCAGTTAACCCTGCACCGACAACGACCCCGTCATCGAAGTGTGAATAGAGCAGAAGTAAGTCCACTCACCCGCTGGTACGGAAAAATCGACCGTCTCCGATGGGTTGAGCTCGAGTTCGGGGAGGTCGGCAGGTTCACCGTCCTGAGTGTCCATCACGATTGTGTGGCGGGCGCCGGACTCGTTCACCCACTGGACTGATCGGCCGGCCGGGACGTCAACGTCGGTGGGGAAAGAAAAATCCGACACGGTGATGACGATGAAAGTTCCATCGTCGCTTACACCGCCGGATGGGGCGCCGGCAGCGGTTGTCTCACTACTTCCACCCTCGCCGGAATCACCGCCTCCGGAACTGCATCCCAGCACAACCACAGCAATCGTCAACATCGAAATCCACTTTTTCATCCCAGCTCCATGCACTAGTCGGATCTCGAAAGCTACACGTCGCCTCCTGGTTGAAGCATGTGATTCCCGTGGCCGGCTCTTTCTGCTCGAATAGCGCCATCACCAACGACGGGAGTTTGTACCGTTGTCAGGATGGCATCGCGTACTCGAATCGAGCAAGATCTCACGGCAGCCATGAAGGCCCGAGATCCGGTGGCCACGAGGGCGCTGCGCTCGCTGTTGGCGGCAATCGGCAACGCTGAGGCCGTTGACGTGGTGGCCGATCCCAACTCCGGGCCCATCGGTGCTTTTGCCGCTGACGTTCGGAGGTCTGAACTCGACGACGCCGATGTGGCGAGGATCCTTGCCGCTGAGACCGACGAGCGACGGGAAGCGATCGACACCTACCGCCGGGTGGGGCGGCCAGATATGGTGGAAGCGATGGAGGCTGAAATCGAGGTTCTGTCTCGATACGGCCCACACGACATGTTCTGAGAATAATTTGTCGGTGTCGTTGGTTAGGTTGGTTTCAGGTCGGGTAAATCTCTGACACGCATTGAGCAAACGCAGATCAAGTATCCGGCTGTCAATTTCAATGGTGGAGAAACATGTCGAATGCAGTTGAGGCCAGAGGCCTCGTCAAACACTACAAAGAGGTCGTCGCCCTCGACGGCCTCGACCTCGAAGTACCCGAAGGAACCATTCTCGGGCTTCTCGGTCCAAATGGCGCCGGCAAGACAACGGCAGTCTCGATATTGACGACTCTTCTGGTTCCAGACGATGGAACCGCGGTTGTCGCCGGCATCGACGTCCTGAAAGATCCGAAAGAAGTACGAAAAGTCATTGGCCTTTCCGGGCAGTATGCCGCGGTCGACGAGAACCTCACGGGGTTCGAGAATCTCGACATGATCGGCCGGCTTTATCACCTCGGGCGTCCCCGGTCTAGAGAGCGGTCACGCGACCTGTTGGACCTATTCGACCTTTCAGATGCCGGTGACCGGCCGGTCAAGACCTACTCGGGCGGTATGCGTCGGCGCCTCGACCTCGCCGGCGCTCTCGTGGCCAAGCCTCCCGTATTGTTCCTCGACGAGCCGACGACCGGACTCGACCCCCGGAGCAGGGTTGAATTGTGGGGGGTCATCAGCGAGCTGGTCTCGTCCGGAACCACACTGCTGCTGACAACCCAGTATCTCGAGGAGGCAGATCGGCTGGCAGATGACATCGTCGTCATCGACCACGGACGCGAGATCGCCCACGGCACGGCCGACGAACTGAAAACCAGAGTCGGTGGAGAGCGCATCGAGGTCACGCTCGCCGAGGCGGCCGAGGTGGAATCGGCGCGGTCGATTCTCACCCAGTTTGCAGTCGGCGAGATCCAGGTCGACGATCGCAGTCGTCAACTCGTTGTACCGATTTCCGGTGGCGCCGCGGTGCTGACGCAGGCTCTTCGGAGGATGGATGAAGGTGGCCTTCATGTTCTCGACGTCGGTTTGAGACGCCCGACACTCGACGATGTGTTCCTCACGTTGACCGGCCACATCGCCGAACCAGAGGAGATCGATGATGGCGACGGATCCGATAAGGAATTGGAGGAGATGAGTCGATGAGCCGACTGGTTTATGCAATCGCCGACGGTGCGGTCGTTGCCAAGAGAAACATCATAAAAATCAAGCGGGTTCCAGAGGTCCTGGTATTCGTCCTCCTGTCACCGATCATGTTCGTGCTCCTGTTCGCGTACGTGCTCGGTGGCTCGATCGACGTATCAGGGGGTTCATATGTCGAGTTCCTCATACCGGGCATCCTCGCCCAGACGGTCATTTTTGGCTCGACATTCACCGGAGTGGGGCTTGCCGACGACATGCAGAAAGGAATCATCAACCGATTCCGGTCCCTGCCCATGTCGAGATCTGCCGTGCTCACCGGTCGGACCACGTCCGACATCATTTATAACCTCTTGTCGATCGTGGTTATGTCGATCACCGGGTTTGTGGTTGGCTGGCGGATCAATTCGTCGCTGAGCGAAGCTCTGTTGGGGTTTGTGCTGTTGTTGCTGTTCGCCTACTCGTTTTCGTGGGTGATGGCTTACGTAGGTCTTCTCGTGCCCAGCGTCGAGGTCATCAACAACGCTTCATTCATGGTCATCTTTCCGCTGACCTTCATCGCAAACACCTTTGTTCCTCTGGAGAACCTTCCGCCGGTGCTGCAGACATTTGCGGAGTGGAATCCGGTGTCTTCCGTGACGCAGGCAACTCGCGAACTGTTCGGAAACATCCCGCCGGGCACTCCGGAGCCCACCGTTTGGCCATTGCAAAATCCGGTCCTCTACACGTTGATCTGGGTTGTGATCCTGGTGGCTGTTTTTGCCCCCCTATCGGTCCGTCAGTACAAACGCTCGGTCCGGCGATAGGAGTCCGACAACGCCATCTCCACGGTTCGCCCACCTGAGGTGAGCCGAGGCTGCTTCGTTCGGAGGGGCGTCGGATGACTGTGCGGACAATCACCGTCGATGAGCGTCGAGCACGTCTGACCTTTCGGCATCGTCTGACCGGGGAGCGCCGGACCAACCACGTCGTTCAGATCTGCGGTGATCTCGTCGGCTTTCACTCCAGCGACCCGACGACTGTGTACCTGTCAGCCGCCGCCAGGATGAGCACACCAACCATTGAGGCCGTTCAGACAGCGCTCTATGTCGATCGGTCGCTGGTGCGGCACCACGCCATGCGCCGTACGTTGTGGGTTCACCCGATATCACAGGCCCTGGTTGCCCATGCTGCGACCACGACCAGGTACGTCAACTCGGAGCGGACGAGATTCGTGAAGATGCTGGAACAAGATGGCGGTCTCACCGACGGCGCGGATTGGATCACGCGGGCCACCCACTTGGTGGTGGACACCCTTGCATCGCGTCCCGGGCTGAGCACCCGCCAACTGGGCGAAATCCTTCCCGAGTTGAGCGTGTCGCTCGTGCTGGCGAGGGGCAAGAGTTATCAGGCAACACAATCAGCCCTTTCCCGACTCATGTTGCAACTCGGGTTTGAAGGCATCGTCGCCAGAACCGAACCTACCGGTTCGTGGATCAATAGCCAATATCGCTGGGAGCTGATGGAAGGCTGGCTCCAGGAGGGCTGGACAGCTGTCGATCCGGTGGAGGCCCGACGCCTACTAGTTATGTGCTGGCTCAAATCGTATGGGCCCGGGTCGGAACGAGACATCGCATGGTGGACCGGTCTTCCGTTGGGACTGACCCGATCTGCACTCATCGATTGCTCGGCGGTCCGCGTTGAGTTCGAGGGCGAGCCACTGTGGATAGATCCCGACGATCAAGAGTTCATGCCGCCTATGGACGTCAGTGCTGCCCTCCTACCCGGTCTCGACCCGACCACCATGGGTTGGAAGGAACGTGATTGGTACCTCGATCCGGAGGACGCGAAGCTGCTGTTCGACTCGGCCGGAAACGGTGGTCCGATGATCTGGGTGGACGGGAAAATCGTCGGTGGATGGGCGCAAGGAGGTGATGGCTCGGTGCGACTCCACTTCACCCGTGATGTCGGAACCGAGGCGATCGCCCGCGTCGAGGGGCGAGCTCATGCTCTCGAGACGTTGTGGGGCGAAAACAAATTCAAGGTGAGGTTTCCGGCCCCGCTGCAGAAGATCCTTCTCTAGGCAGACCGCCGGCACATTCCTGAAGGAATTGCACGACGAGATTCCCGACCGCCCGCGTCCGCATCGATTGGATTGCGTCGAAACCATGTTGGGCCCCGCGCACCTCGTGATAACGAACCGAAGCCCCGACCGACTGCAGTGCTGTGACAAAGTGCCGGGACTCGGCGGGGAGTACCACTGAGTCGAACTCGCCGTGGACGACCAGAAATGGAGGAGCGTCGGGTCTCACCTGGTCGACGGGAGATCCCAGCCGGTAGAGGCCAGGCGAGTCGTGAACAGTTGTCTTCAGGATCACCTTGGCGATGAAGGGCCAATCGTATCTCGTCGGGTTTCGGACGAGGAGGTCATAGATCCCGTAATGGGGAACACATGCGATCACCGAGGCGTCTGCATCCTCAAAGCCTGGCTGCAGACGGGGATTGTCCCAGGTCAGTGCGGCTAGGGCGGCGAGATGGGCACCCGATGAGCCTCCGGCGATGGCCACTCTCGTCGGGTCGATCCCCAGCCCGTTCCCGGGGTTCTTGGCGAACAGGATTGCCCGTTTGACACCGATGAGATGCTCGGGAAAAGTTGCGGCCGGGGACTTGGGATATCTCACATCTAGTACCACCCAACCGCTGGCGGCCAATGTGTAGAGGGCGCCGAGCGCCTGGCGGCCGGGTCGGCCCCGCATCCACGAGCCGGGGTGTAGGTAGATCAGCGCTGCTGCATTGTCTCCATTCGGGCCGCGGTAGATATCGGTTGTGTAATCGTCCCAATATGGAACGTCCGTCTCGACGGTTACCCCATCCGGCACGCGAGCAGTTGTGGGGAACAATGAACGCACACCCGCACTGCCACCAGCATCTTTCGCCGCTATCACCGATCTTCGTATCAAGATCAACAGACCGAGTTCGGAGACGACAAAGAGGACCAGGCCGATCCTTCCGACAGTCAGATCCAGTGCTCCCGCCCATATGAAAAGCGCGGCAACGGCAGGGCGGCCGAGGAAATACCAGGGGGCAAGTTCGGAAATGAGCATGCCCGGTAGCCACATGGGCGGTAGTCCCGTTCCGGGGATGACCGGTCGGCGAAGGGCGTTGACAGTCCAGATCACAGCGGCTGCGAACCAGGTAAAAAAGAGGGCAGAGATCATCGCGCCCGGGACTCTCTTCGAATTGGTGGAATATTCACTGTTTGTTTTACCCGGTTGACATTGAGATTCCCCGGGTTTGGCGGCGAGATGATGGCAATCATGCCGAGTTCCGCGCGAGCTAGTTCACGAACGAAGCCTCATAGTCGGCCATCGCCGCCTCGATCACTCGATGGGCTTCCTCTCTCCCGTACTGCTTCTCTATGGAAACGTTGACCGGCTTTCCCGGTATTTGCTTGTAGGTGAGGAAGTAGTGCTCGAGTCGTTGGACCAGAAGACGCGGTAGGTCGTCCAGGTCGTTGGTCTCGGCGTATATAGGGTCGTTGGCGAGAACCCCGACGATCTTGTCGTCGGCTTCGCCGCCATCGATCATCCGGAGGCCACCGATGACCCGTGCGCTCATGATGATGTCTGAGTTCGAAATTGGACGCTCGGAGAAGACGCATATGTCGAGTGGGTCACCGTCGCCGTGGTCGGTGGTGTTACTCAGGGCGGCAACTCTCTCGCCACAGTAGGTACGGGGAACCAGACCGTAGAGAGTTGGTGGAGAGCTGCTGCTTTGTTGTGGTCTGTCTACTTTCAACAGTCCACTCGTCTTGTCCAACTCATACTTGATCACATCGAACGGTGTGATCTCGATGTAGGCCGTTACCACCACCGGCGCGTCCGGGCCTGCTTCTAGTCCGTGCCAGGGGTGGAGTCTGTGTTTCGGCGTCTCATTCACAACCTCGTCACATTAAACGTCAGAATTGCTCGAGTGCATCGGCGCCACGCGCCTTTTCTCAGCCACAGGCTTCGGTTGCGGTCAGCAAATCGACCGGGCCTCCCTCCCAGTCGCCGCTGACGACCTGCCGGACAACTGACTGGATCCTCTCGACATCTGGTTTGGAGAACCCACTAGCAGTGACCTCACCGCTGCGATATTCGAGGTCGAATCCAACCACGGTCGTCCGGTCACCACTGACACGTGGCGCCAGGTTGATCAAGTAGGGGAGCTCATTGAGTGAGATGTCGGTAGAAACGCTGTTTTTGACAACGTCGAGCAGCGACGGCAATCGCGTCATCATGGTCAATGCCCCGGCCTGGTCGACGACCGAGCTCAAAAGGCAGCGCTGCCTGGCCATACGGCTGTAGTCGCTGCTTCCGGTTCTGCTCCGGGCATAGGCGAGGGCGAGGTCCCCGTTGAGATGCTGGCTCCCCGCCGGGAATTCGATCATCTCGAATCCTCCGGTCGATCGATCGTATAACGGGGCGGCCATGGGTTTCTTCACGTCGACGTCAACGCCTCCGATCACGTCGACCAAACGGGCAAAGCCGATCATGTCGACCATTACGTAGTGGTCGATGGGCAACCCCAGCAGCGTTGCGGCGACGTCACGAATCGCGGCAATTCCGGGCTCGGGGCCCGGGAACCTCTCCGGGTTCCGCTCACCCCACATGTAGACCTCATTGAGGATTCCCTTGGTAAACCCCGTGAATTCGGTTCCATCACTAAAGGTGAAGCCTGCCATATTCCGGGGTAAGCCGAATATGGCCGCGTCGCCAGTTCGGGTATCGATGGTGGCAATCATCATCGTATCCGTGCGATTACCCGGTTGGCCGGGCCCGGCGTCCCCACCCAGCAGCAGGAAGGTAACTCGTTCTGCTCCTAGAGGCAGCGTGGTTGTGGTGGTCGTCGATGTGGTGGGATCGATCGGGATCTCTCGCACCGGGAGGAGTGTTGGTGTTTCGGGAACGGTGGTCGTAGTAGTCGATGAAGGCGTGGTCGCTACTGCGATGACCGCCGGTCCGGTAGTTTGCGAGAACACTGACAGGATTGTCGATCGGGTCTCGAGGCCGACGTAGCCCAGAGCAAGGTGTGGTATCGCCGTAAAGGCGAGGAGGGCGAGGATTCCGACGCCGAAGGAGCGCCCACCGGCGCGTCGCCAGGCATCGCTCGCCGCTACGACCCGGATTACGCCGATCACCAAATTGATCGCGAGTAACACGAGAATCACCCCAGGTTTGGTCACCATTTCGAGGAGGCGGATCCGATCGACCGAACTCATGGCATAACCGACGAGAGACCCGGTCAGACAGGTGGCCAGCAAGAGAATGGCGCCGGCGATCGGTGCTCCGGTCATGAATTGCCCGGTTCCAGGGATGAGCGAGGATGCAATACCGGCCGTGGCTGGAGTAGACGGGTGTTCACTCACGCAGGTAAAACGTAGCCGTGGCCCTGAAAGGTTCCGCTCCGGTGAAACGAGACACGGGGCGACTGTTAGCCGCCCCGCAGCGACCTCGGAATCGCCCCGTTAGGGGAGGAGGAAGGTCCCGTTTCTGTTGTCTCCAGGCCGAATGGATTGGCCTGTAACACTTTTTTACAGTGTTCAGGTGTCCGTTCGGTTAACCCGGGTTTGCTGATTGGCGAATGTTTATTCGCAGGTCGTTGACTCGACGATTGTGTTCAGATCGTCCTTGAACGCACTACCGGCGTCAATGGTCATATTGACACGGTCCTCGAGCGGCGCGTCGCCCGGGATCACCGAGACCGCGTTCCGGTAGTCGGCGTAAGCCGCTTCGGCTTGTGTCTTCAGCTCCTGACCGACTTCTTCGGCAGCTGCCTCATACGTCTCCCAGGATGACTCGACGTCGGTGCGCACCGCATCGACTTCGTCGGACGTTGATTCGACACTGAGGGTGTCGAGACCTTGCACCGCAGTCACGAGTTCGTCATGGGCCTCACAGAAGGCTGCCAGCGCCTCCTCTGGTGAGTCGGAACAACCCGTGATGGCGAGGACGCCCAAGAGGGCCGTCGCTAGTAATCGTTTCATTGGAATCTCCGGTTTGTAGAACTGACACCGAACCCGGGAAAACTCCTAGGCCCGGTTGCCAGAATCGGTGTGGCCTATGCGAGGAGCTTCGCTTTTGCCTCGGTGAATTCTTCGTCGCTGAGAACGCCGGCAGTGTGTAACTCAGCGAGACTCTTCAGCTTGGCCGTCAGGTCATCTCCTCCTCCAGCCGGTGCCGCAGGCGCTTGCTGCATCTCCGCCATCTGCTGTTGAAGTTCTGCCACCTGGGCCTGAGACTCAAAAGCGGCGTCCTGAGCTGCCTGCTCCTGGTAGTCGGCCTGGGCTCGGGCATTTTGCCGGTTATGGACTCCGCCTGCCACCGCCGTTGCGGTGCCCGCTACGACAGCAGTGCGTGCCATTGTTCCGACCAATCCCGGTCGTCCACGTCGTCTTCTCATATCTAGTTCTCCTCTTCGAGTGCGGCGAGTACTTCGTCAGCGACCATGCCGGGTATCCGAATGTCGGCGACCAATTCGCCGCCCGATCCGACAACGGCATCCCGGAACGGCTTGACCCACGTGTGTTCGAATACGAGGGCGGCGGCTGAATCCCCGGGCTCCAATGCCCAAGCAAATTCATCGATGTCCTCGTCGCTGATGAGTCCGTTGACCCCGGCGATGTACTGCTGGAGTTTCTTCACATCCGGGTTGGCGTCGACGTCCTCGATTTCGAGGAGCTCGATGTCCCCGTCGGGTGTTTTGGTGACTAACAAGCAGTCGATGATCGAGACGATATTCCGATCGACGACATCGATAAGGGCGGGCAGGATCCCACCGTTGAATTGACTGCCGGGGAATCTTATAAACAAAAGCTCTACTGGTCCTAGACCCATTTATTCTCCTTCTCGACGAAAAGATAGCGGATTCGCAAACCTTTGAAATCGGGAGAAACGATCCGAGTCGGGTATATTCGGCGCACGGAGAATCTTTATGACGTGGACAACTAGAACGGTGAGCGCGGCGATTGCCGTTTCCGACTGGTTCAACCCGGTGACGAGCGGGCCGGCGGCGCCGCTCGCCGCTGGTGCAGCGGTCGACGCCTTTGGCCCGTCGCTGATGCCGAGAAAGTCGGCACACCAGGGTGCCGCGGCAGCTCTGGCCCTCCTCGCCGCCCGGGCAGTCGGCTCGACGGTCGACGTGGCCGCACGGAGCATCGCTCCGGAAACGTCACCGCTGTCCTGGAAGGTGGCAGTTAGGGGGATGATCGCGGCTGCAGGGTCGGCAGTTTCCCACCTCGGCGAGGAGCCTGACGAGTCCACCAGCCGTGCCTCGCTGCGCACCGCCGGACGCCTGGCCATGGTTGGTGCAATAGGCGGCATCATCCATGAGGTCGGCAAAGACGTTTCTTCCAAGACGTCTGTCCCCGTAGTCCCGATAGTGACCGGGCTCGGAGGTTTCGCCTATGTGGCCAGCCGCTTCTCACGAGAACTGGAGACCCGCAACGCCGTAGTTGCACGGTGGACCGAAGAAGACAAACCGGCCGATTTGCCTCAGTCGATCGCCTACGCATTTGTGATTTCCAGCATGGGAAGACTCGCTGCGGCCGGTTTCCGAACCTCGCAATCGTCATTGGCCAACTACATGGGTGACGCACCAGGCCTCCGAATGATCGGGTTCGGCTCCAACCTCGTCATGTGGGGCTCCGGAGCAGTCGCCGGATACCTGGCGATGGTATCCAAGCTGGCCAGCCTGAACAGCAAAGTCGAAGACGCTTTCGCTTCGCCCCCTGAAAGTGAGTTTGTCTCCGGTGGGCCCAACAGCAGGTCACCATTCAACGAACTCGGCCTACAGGGCCGACGATATGTCAGTGAAGTCGTTGAACCGGAGACGATCGAGAAGACGCTGGGAGAAAAGGCGGTCGCTCACCCGATTCGCGCCTACGTGGGTTACGACTCCGAACCCATCTATTCGACCATGAGGTCGGAACTTGCACTCAGGGAACTCGAACAACTCGGAGCATTCGACCGAAAATATCTCCTTCTCGTGTCGCCGACCGGCACCGGATGGGTCGACCACACCATGATCGAGTCGGCAGAGATTCTCGCCAGAGGGGATATCGCCACGATTTGTATCCAATACGGCCGCGCCCCTTCATTTGTCGAACTCCAGTCGGTGGCGTTGGGTCGGTCGCAATTCCGCCAGTTGGTATGGGGAATCAAGCAGCGTCTCTCCGGCATCCCGGAGGCTGACCGGCCCAGAGTGCTCGTCTTTGGCGAAAGTCTCGGCGCATGGTCGAGCTCCGATGTCGTGATGCACCAGGGCATTGCCGGTTTCGATCACTACGGGATCCACCGCGCCCTGTGGTTCGGGCTGCCCGGGTTGGCTAAGTGGTCGAAGACCGGGATGGTCGAGGGAAGGAACCCTCTGATCCCACCGGGGACTGTTCGTGCTTTTGATCGTTTTGAAGAGTTCGAGGCACTCGGTAGCGACGACCAGGCGAAGCTGCGGGCAATAATCGTCGATCACGACAACGATCCGATCGCTCAGATATCGCTCCGGATAGCAGTGAAGCGTCCGCAGTGGCTCAATGGCGATCGGGGACGCGGGGTTCCCGCTCAAATGAAGTGGACACCGCTGATCACGTTTACCCAGGTTTTGGTCGACGCCATGAACGCAATGGTGGTCGTTCCCGGGGAGTTCAAGTCTTTCGGGCACGACTATCGGGCCGATACCGCCGAATTCGTCCAGGCGGCGTTCGAGTTTCCACCCGTCACCGCCGACCAGATGAAGGCGCTCAACGAGACCCTGGCTGCGAGGGAACTCGATAGGTCCGCCCGGATAAAAGGGCCGACAGGAGTGTCGCAGGACAATATGGACCTTGTTGGCGGAGTCCAATAGCGCAGAATCGCTGGTTGAATGGGAACCACGGACCGGGTCCCGAACGTCCAACGAGAGACGTTTATACCCACCCATTAAGGGGAATCTCCCACAACTCATGACACTCGTATCCACAATCGGGCCTCTGGCGGCCTACGCAGCAGCGTTTCAAACCATCGTCTATTTCCTATTACCCCGGCACCTTCGGACCCGTTGGGCACCGCTGGTTACCGGAAGTGTGGGCGCTGGAGTCGTGGTGCTTGCAGGCTCGATTTTCGGGTTCGGTCGAATCGGCCTCGGTTCGGTGGAACCGGGCGTCGTCATTTTCTGGGCCGTTGTCACCGCGGCGATCGTGTCGGTCGTAGGGCTCACAATGCTTGCCATGCCCAAGCTTCGAACCGCTCTCGCCGACCCCCGTCTCGCCTCCCTATCGGCCCGGGAGTCGTTCGTCCAAATTTTTGTCAGGATCCCAGTTATGACTGCGCTTATCGAAGAGGCAGTATTCCGGGGGGTTCTGCATAGTGCTTTGATGGCCCTATACCCGGAACCAACGGCCATCTGGCTCGGCGCCGGCCTGTTTGGGGTCTGGCATATCGGCCCCGGGCTCGACCAGGCGGAATCGTCAGATGCGGGAACTCTGGCAGGCTGGATCCATACGATCGTGACCGTTGTGGCGACAACAGTGGCCGGTGCGGCGCTGGTCTGGCTACGTCTCGAGACCGGATCGATCTGGGCGGGCGTCGCTGTACATGCCGCCCTCAACATGACGATGGCCTTGTTCGCCCGTCGCGCTGGCAGGTCCATAACCGCCATTTCCTGACCCACCGGCGCGGGTCAAATCTCGGATTCGGGTGCAATCTCGGGGTAGCGGGCAGTGTTAACGTCGCTTTTCGTGAAGTGGAAAGCCGTCGGCGACCGAGACAAAGCTCGCTGACTGATGGCGACACTGATTCGCCGCGACACGCTCAAGAGTCTCTTTCGCCGGGAGACACTGCGTGAGGACGCCGTGGCCGGCCTTGTACTCGGTGTCGAAAGCGTCCCGGACGGGCTCGCCGGGGGGCTGCTGGCGGGGGTGAATCCGGTCTTTGGCCTTTACGGCTATATGGCCGGGACAGTCTCCGGAGCCCTTTCGACTTCTTCATCATTCATGGCGGTTCAGGCCACCGGAGCGATGGCGATCATTGTCGCCGATGTCAGTCTGGTCCACTCGGGCGAAGACCCCGGTCGGGCCCTGTTCACGCTCTCGATCCTGACCGGCTTGCTGATGATGATCGCCGGATTCTTCAAGCTCGGATCGCTGCTTCGCTTTGTTTCGAACTCGGTCATGGTTGGTTTCATTTCAGCCGTCGGGGCCAATATCGTTTTGGGTCAGCTCGACAATCTCACAGGTTATGAGTCACAGGGAAGCAACAGGATTCTCCGGACGCTCGACTTGCTGTTCCACCCGTCCGCTATCGACTTGAAGACACTCGTCATCGGGCTGACCACCATCGGCGCGATAATCGTCCTGGAGCGAACGCGATTGGGTGCCCTCGGGCTGGTAGTCGCCGTCGTCATCGGCTCGGCGATGGTGTCCCTGATGAGCTGGGATGTCGCCCAATTGAGCGACATCGCAGATGTGCCAAATACCCTTCCTCTTCCTGTGTTGCCCGACCTGTCACTCATCTTGCCGTTGCTCCTTCCGGCGGTTGCCCTCACATTCGTAGGTCTGGTTCAAGGTGCTGCGATCTCTGCGAGCTTCCCCAGGGCGGACGGACCCTATCCCGATATCTCTCAGGACTTCGTCGGCCAGGGCTTCGGCAACCTGATGTCCGGACTCTT
>DATDCF010000158.1:0-13592 GCA_036524475.1 Acidimicrobiia bacterium
ATCAATCGACTGCCCAAGGCCGAATTGCATGTACACGTCGAAGGCACCCTCGAACCGGAGATGATGTTTCAGCTGGCGGCACAGAACGGTTTCCAGCTCCCGTTCGACAGCGTTGAAGAAGTGGGGGCAGCCTACAGATTCGGTGACCTGCAGTCGTTCCTCGACATCTACTATCAGGGTGCGGCCGTCTTGCAGACCCCCGAGGACTTCTACGACCTGATGTCGGCGTATCTCGACCGCGCCAATACCGATGGTGTTCGCCATGCAGAAATCTTCTTCGACCCGCAGGCTCATCTGATTCGCGGTGTCGGATTCGAGGTTTTCATGTCCGGGTTCCGTGGGGCGATCGCTGACTCCGACGTTTCTGCTGACATGATTCTCTGCTTTCTCCGTCATCTCAGCGGTCGAGAAGCGTTGGATACCATCCGAATGGCCGAGAATCACCTCGATGGTGTGGTCGCGGTCGGCCTCGATTCATCGGAACGTGATCGGCCGGCGCATCTCTTCGAGGCCGCCTATCAGCATGCCCGAAGTCTCGGGCTTCGTTGTGTGGCCCACGCGGGAGAGGAGGGGCCACCCTCATATGTGACCGATGCTTTGGATATCCTCGGCGCAGAACGTATCGACCATGGGGTGCGTAGCCTCGAGGACCCCGTCCTCGTCGATCGGCTGGTCCGGGAGCAGACTCCGTTGACTGTTTGCCCGCTTTCAAACGTCGCCCTGCAGGTTGTCGATGATATCGCTGATCATCCCCTGCCCAGGATGCTCGATTTGGGGATGCACGTCTCGGTCAACTCAGACGACCCAGCCTATTTTGGCGGCTATATCGGGGACAATTATGAGGTCCTGGCTCAGACGTTTGGTTGGGGTATCGAGGAACTCGCCGACATCGCGAGAATGTCAATCACTTCGACTTTCCTCGACGAAGGCGCCAAAGTGGCCCTGATCGAAGAGATAGGCGAAATCGTTGCCTCCGCTGCCGACTGAGGCGGCGCTCGGTTGGCTCAACGGAACAGATAGGGCATTTCGAGGTGGTGACGCCGAAGCAAATCCGGGTCGGAGAGTATTGCCGTGGTCTTGCCGTCGGCGACAACCTGCCCACCGTCCATGATTATCGCACGCGGACACAGTTCCAGGGCAAAGGGGAGATCGTGGGTAATGATCACCTGGACCATTTCAAGCCCGGACAGAACCTCGATGAGATCCCTTCGCCCACCCGGGTCCAAACCTGATGTCGGCTCGTCGAGTACCAGTAGTGCCGGACTCATCGCCAGAACGGTGGCCAGGGCGATCCTCCTCCGTTCCCCTCCGCTCAGGTGGTGGGGAACCCTTCGTTCCAGGCCACTCGCACCGACCATCGCCAGCGCATCCGCCACGATGACGGGCAGGTCTTCGACGGCGGCCCCCAGGTTCGCCGGGCCGAATGCAACATCTTGTTCGACGGTTGGCATAAACAATTGATCATCAGGGTTCTGGAATACAAGCCCAACCTTGCGCCGAATTCCAGAAATGGTGGAGTCGTCGATTTCGATTCCCTCGATAGCGACAACTCCCGAGTCGGCTCTGCGGACCCCGTTGAGATGATGGGCAAATGTGGTCTTGCCGGCGCCATTGGGGCCTAGAATCGCGATCCGCTCCCCTTTGTCGACCTGGAGATTCACTCCGTTGAGCGCGTGACGGCCGTCCGGATAGGAATACTGGAGGTCGGTGACCCGCAAGATGGAGCTCACCCGCTCACCAAAGCGGTAGCGGCGATGATGAGGGCAAGAGCGGGCAGCGTCATCGCTGCTATCCACTGGCCGGCTGTGGCCGTTTCGATGCTCACCCGTGGCATGCTTCCCGCGTAGCCCCGCGACAGCATCGCCTCATAGATCCTCTCCCCTCGCTCATATGATCGGATGAACAGCGTTCCCGCAGAGGACGCAATAGGTCTCGATTGCCAGAGCCAGCGGGGGTCGTAACCACGGGCTGTCATTGCGGTTCGCATTCGGTCGAGTTCGCCTGCGATCACCTCCAGATACCGGATCATGAAGCTGGCAATCGCTGTGATCACTCCGGGCACTTTGAGGCGACTGAAGCCTTTGAGGATGTCTGGTGTCTCAGTGGTCGCGGCGAGAACGATGCTCGCCGTTGCGCCCAGTAATGCCTTGGCGAGAACGTTCCACATCGCCCAAACCCCGGCGGTGGATACGGCCAGTCCGAGAAACTCTTCATCCTTCCCCTGGCCTACAAAGGGGAGAAAGAGAGCGAAAATCACAAAGGGGATCACGGATGCGAGTCGGGAAAGCACAAAACCTCCCGGGATTCGGGCAACTCTGATGACTGCGAGTTCAATCAAGGTGTAGAGCCCAAACGCCCAGAGAGCCTCGCGGGGGGTTATGGCGACCGCAACCACAAACAGGAAAACGGCGAGGACTTTGGTTTCAGGGGCCATCCGATGAACCGGCGAGTGTTCATGGACATAGAGAGCGTGTCCGTGGCCGGCGCCCAAGCTACTCGAGTGCCTTCTCGCGGGGCCGGATGGCGCGAAACAGTCCGTATGCAACCGAAAGCGTGATCACCACTCCGACCAGGCCTGCGATCGCAAGGGAGAGACTTTCATTGCCTATCCCCGCAGTGGCGTAGTCGGCGAAGAGAGTGTTGGCGAGACCATGCTCCTGGCCGCTGGCGAGAAACCCGGTGTCGCCGGCAACCTTCTCGAGCCCATCAGGGTTGTCGACCGCAAACTGGCTGACCACCGTCGCAAAAATGACCGTCACGGCGAGACCGCCGAGGACAAAGGCACGGAGGGGGACCTTTGCATCCTCCAGTTGAGCCCTGCTGAGATCCTGCGCCCCGTAAACCAGGTCCGGTCTAACCGCCAGAACTGCGCCTACGGCCAGGGCGCTGATTACCGCTTCTCCGATACCAATGAGGGCGTGGATTCCCACCATCGACGCGAACACGGTGTCAAAGGGAACGGGCGCCGTGGCCCCGAAGAGCCACTCGATCGAGAAGGCGGCGGCCGCCATTACTACGGACGCTCCGGCAGCGAGGCCTGTGGCAGAGATGACTCCGCCGCTGTTCTTGGGGAGGAATCTCCGGGACCAGGTGAAGACAGCGAATCCGCCGTAGGCGGGGATTATCGCCATATTGAGAAGGTTGTAGCCGAGCGCCGTGAGACCCCCGTCTGCGAATGCAAGACCTTGAATCACGACCACCACTGTCACGACGAGCGCCCCGACATGTGGGCCGAGCAGGATTGCTGCGAGTGCTCCGCCGAGGAGATGACCGGTGGTCCCCGCGGCGACCGGGAAGTTGAACATTTGCACCGCAAATACGAAGGCGGCGGTGATCCCGGCTAGAGGTACGACCTTTTCAGACATTTGGGTCTTTGCATGTCGTATAGCCACGCTGATCGTCGTGGCACTGATCGCTCCTGTGGCGATCGCCGTGCCGGTGCTGAGGAATCCATCCGGGGCGTGCATGTCACGAGGTTAGCTGTAATTGCGAATCGTTCGCAACAAGTAGGATGGAGTCATGAGATCAGAGACCGAACTCGGAACTGTCCTCCGCGATAGCGGAAATCGGATCACCGAACCACGTCTCCGGGTTTGGGAGGTGCTGGGACGGGCTACCGATCACCTGACGGTCGAGGAAATCGTTGCCGAGGTTCATATGGCCGACCCGGCCATAAATACTTCATCGGTCTACCGGACGCTGGCGCTATTTGCAGATCTGGGATTGGTACGGGAGTCGCAGCTTGGCCCTGACGAGGGCGCCCGATGGGAGTTGGCACATCCCGACGACCACTTCCACCTGGTATGCCGATCATGCGGGGAAGTCGACCATCACGAAGGAGACCTGGTTGATCAAATCAGGCTTCACCTGGGCGGAGGCCACGGGTTTGTGGCCGAGGAAATAGACCTGGTTGTCACCGGGCTCTGTTCCAAATGCTCCTGAACTGAAAATGAAAAAGGCGCCGGACATCCAGCGCCTCCTCCAGGTTGATTGCGACCGTTACTCGTCGCCGAGACCGTCAACCACTTCTTTAGCCTTGTCGGCGCCTGTGTCGATTTGCTTGGAGTACTCGCCTCCGGTCTTGTCATCCGCCATGTCAGCGGTCTTGTCAATTCCTTCCTTGACCGTGTCCTTGTTGTCGGCCGCGGTGTCCTTGCCCTTCTTAAACCAATCGCTGAAGCCCATAGTTGTCCTTTCGGGGTCCGAATTAGGACTCTAGGGGATTCGCCTCCCGGATGTTGCTGGTCGGGAAACCCCTCTGGCGGATTCCCGATCCTCATTGGTCGATAGTCTTGGTCCGGATGACCCGCTTCCGAATACCGGTGCTGCTTGCGCTCATGGCAATGACTGCCGCGTGCACGTCTGGCCTGGCCGATCCACCCACCACCGATGCTGGAGCGGACGCGACCAACGGTCGGATAGTTGTGTTGAACGACGACGGGAATATTCGCACGATGGATCCTGACGGCTCCAGCCCGATCGAGATCACCACTGACGGATCGAGCGTGCAACATTTCCAGCCGGTCTGGTCTCCACTGTCGCGGGTGGTTGCCTGGGGACAGGGGGGCGACCAGGGGTTTGCAGTGGGGCTGAGGAACGAGGAACGCACCGAATCGGTGATGGTGCCAGTCGGGGGCTTTCCCTTCTATCTAAATTGGTCTCCCGATGAGATGCGGATCGGGGTCCTGCACAACGGTGTCAACGGTTCAGTCGACTTCGAGCTCATCGACGTGGCCGATGCTTCGGCCGGGGTAGTTGACTCCGGCAGTCCTTATTACTTCTCCTGGAGCCCCGATGGAAGTGCCCTGGTCGTTCATGTAGGTGGAGACCGTCTCGAGATCTTTGATGAGTCGGCGAGTTCGGAGAGCGTCACCGAGGTCACTCCCAACTTCCTGGCGCCGCAGTGGACACCGAAGGGTATTTTCTATTTCGGAACCGAGGGGCTGACACTCCGCAGAGGCCCGGACGACGAGGAGGTGTTGATCGACGCTGAAGGGTTTGTCAGCATCAATCCCAACCCTGACGCCAGCCTGGTGGCAATGCATGTCCTCAATGGTGAAGTTCCCGGTTTGACTGTGAGCTTCACGAGTCAGGAATTAGCTGAAACCAACGCAATCTCCATCGTCGACGTCGAATCGGGAGTGGTGGATGTGATCTCGGGTCAAATCCCGGTCGGCTCGTTCTGGAGTCCCGACGGGAAAGAGTTGTTGATCCTGAGCCTGAACGGAAACCCCGGTTTGATCGACCTGATGCTCTGGAACGATGGCGACCTGGAGATGGTTGACACGATCGAGATACCACCGTCAATGGTCACCCAGGCGCTGCAATATCTCGATCAGTACACCCAGTCTTTGCAGGTTTGGAGCCCGGATTCGACGAGCTTCGTCCTACCTGCGACCCGTGACGGTGTGTCCGGAATCTGGGTCTTCGACAGGGCCGGCGCCGAACCGGTCCGGATCAGCGACGGAAGCTGGGCATCGTGGTCGAGCAACTGACCAACGCAGTCAGCGTCTAGGGTCCTCGATGGAACGGAGGAGCGCGATGACAAACATCCCAACGGTTGGTTCGGTGGTAGTGAATACCCAGGACCCCGACCGTCTCGCCGGATTCTGGGCAGAACTCCTCGGCGTCGAGATAGCGCGTCGTTCTGGTCCCTGGTTCATCTGGCTCCAACCGCAACATCCAGGCGGCATATCGGTTGCATTCCAGAAGGTGGAGGATCCGACCGATGGACGGCGCCGCCTCCACCTCGACACGCACACCGACGATCCCGACGCCGTTATCGAGCGTGCCACCGAATTGGGAGCATCCATTGTCGAGGTTCACACGTCGGGCACCTTCACCTGGACGGTGATGGCAGACCCTGACGGAAACGAGTTCTGCGTCGCCCCGAATCACTGAATGATCGAACAGCTTGACTAACGGAGATCGCGTCCTACCATTCGCCGCAATGAATAGTCATCTCTGCCTCTGCGTTTGTGCATGCACTTGTTGTGCTGCTCTGCCGCGCGGGTGATGATGATCTAGACCGAACCAGAACCAAATCCTCAACCCGCACGGTTTATCCGATGCGGGTTTTTTATTGCCCCAGGGAGCCAGCATGACCACCAGTTTCCAAGGAACGACTTTGAGCACCGATAGTGCGTTGCGCCGTTTTGAGGACATTCGCGCGATGCTCCCCGACGTCGGAAACCCTTCGCCGATTGTCCGGTTGAACCATGTCGTCCCGGCCTCGCGGTACGAGACCTATCTCAAGCTCGAATGGCTGAATCCCTTTGGATCGCTTAAGGACAGGACGGCCGCGTATCTTCTCGCAGGCCTGATCGAGCGAGGCGAGTTGGAGGGTCGCGAGATCGTCGAGGCATCGTCAGGAAACACTGCAATTGCGCTGGCTGCACTGGCCGGACTGGCCGGCTCGAGGCTCACTACAACGATTCCCGATCGAGTCCCGGAAGAGAAGAAGGTGATTCTGAGGATGCTCGGAGCCGAAGTTTGGGAGACACCCGACGATCTGTGTCCGGTTGATCACCCCAAGGACGGGGCCATTGCGTTGGCCAGGTCTCTGGCGGCATCGGAGAATGGCGAGCGATTCGTCGGCACCGAGCAGTACGAGAACGTCGACAACGTCAAAGCCCACTACGAGACCACCGGCCCCGAGATCTGGGCGCAAACAGAAGGGAGGGTCAGGTGGTTTTACGCCGGCTATGGGACTACCGGCACCCTCACCGGTGTCGGAAGGTTCCTCAAGGAGAGGGACCCATCGATTCAGATAGTGGGTGTGGAGCCCGAGCCCGGCCACCGGTTACCCGGTTTGAAGAGCTTCAAGGAGGCCAGGGTGCCCGCCCTACTCGACGAGAGTGTGATCGATCGGACGGTGGTGGTTGGCGACTCCGACGCCTACCGCGTCACCAAGGAGCTATGGAGACAGGAAGCTCTGATGGTTGGCCCTTCGACCGGCGCAGTTGTCTCCGCAATTTCACAGACCCCAGACATCGGTCCCGACGATGTGATTGTGGCGATCTCGGCTGACTCGGGAATGAAATACACGAGCTACTTCGAGGAGATCCTCGGAGACGACGGGAGGCCTTCGCTATGACCGATGTCAGGACACAACCAGCAAGCAAGGATGTTGCGGCGCAATCAATCGACCTCGATTGCTCCGGACTCCTCTGCCCGTTGCCGGTATACAAGGCGGCGCTTGTTTTGAACCAATTGAGCGATGGCGATCAATTGCGTTTGGTGACAACCGATCCCGGGGCGCTGCGTGACATCCCCGCAATGACCCGCCAGCGAGGCGACACACTCGTTTCAGTGGAAGAGGCCGACGGCAGGCAGGTGTTCCAAATCGAGAAAGGCATGGCCCGATGACCCGGTTGCTCGAAGAAGCCCGTGCCGTCGAGGGCCTGCCCCGGAAAAAACGGATCGCTCTAGTTGCATCGAAAGGAACTCTCGACCAGGCGTATCCACCCTTGATTCTCGCCTCTACGGCCGTGAGTCTGGGATGGGAGGCCGGCATCTATTTCACCTTCTATGGACTCGACATCCTCCACAAAGACCGGTTCGAGAAGCTCAAGGTGGCTTCCCTGGCCAACCCTGCCGGGCCGATTCAACTGCCGAACCTCCTCGGTGCCATGCCGGGAGCAACGGCTGCCGCGACCAAAGTCATGAAGAAGTGGATGGTCGAGGCCCGGATGCCTTCGATTCCCGAATTCCTCGACATGACCCGTGACCTCGGAGTCGAGTTCTTCGCCTGTGCAACAACGATGGGCGTGATGAACGTCAAAGAGTCGGACCTGATCGAGGGAGCCGACATCGCCGGCGCCGCCGCCTTCCTCGACTACGCCTCGGAGGCGGACATTTCAATGTTTGTCTGATTTCGGGTCGCGACGAACTCCACTAGCGGTCAAATCCCTAGAGGTCCAGGCGAACCATGGGTCGGGTTTCGTTCCTCCTGATGACTTCGGTAAAACCTATTGAATCGAACATCGACATGGTTCCGGTGAAGTAGTCGACTGATGAGCTCCGCTTGCCGTCTACGGGATACGCCTCGACCGTTTCGCCTCCCCGAAATCGGGCGAACTCGATGGCGGAGGCGAGGAGTCCCCGCCCGACCCCTTGTTTTCTGTGGCCGGTCCTCACAACGAAGCAGTTGATCGACCAGACCAGGCGGTCGTCGGCGGCCGCGAGCAGCTTCGATCGCTGCAGGGTGGGGAAGTCGGAGCGTGGGCCGACCTGGACCCAGCCCACCGGGCCGGATTCGATGTACCCGATCAATCCCGGGGGATGCTCGTCGGAGATGACAGCGGCGAACCGTTCCATATTGTCCCGCTCATCCGTGTAACCGCCGTCGGGTCGGCGCCAGTGCATGCAGAAACACCCCCGGGCGACACCCTTGTCCCCGAATACCTCCTTCATGTCGGCGAAGCGATCAGAGGTCAGTGGCCGACAGATCATGTCCCCGAATTCCGTCGATGCCTCGTATTGCCAGTCCAAGTCAGGCCCCCATCTGTTCGACGTGGTCGCAATCGAACCCGAAGGCGATCTCGACGATCTCGGCGTCGTGGGGTTCGTAGCGCAGATAACTGTCACCCGTCGATTGGAGAATCTGCCACTTCTTGTGCGACTTTTCCAGTCTCTCTTCGTTGAACTTCCGAACGACTTCGTAGCTGTATTCATGGAACATTCGACATCCTTTCTCTGTCCCGATAAGGTATCGGATATAGAGGACAGAACCTGTCCGCAATAATGACGAATCATGAATTGGCGATGGACATATAGATGGACACAGCGGAACGAATGCTGAAGCTTCTCAGCATGTTGCAATCGAGGATGGACTGGACCGGACAGGAGCTCTCAGAGCGTCTGGGAGTGACGCCGCGGACAGTCCGTCGTGACATCGCACGTCTCCGGGACCTCGGTTATCCCGTCGAAGCTCTCGCCGGACCGGGCGGCGGCTACCGGCTCGGGTCGGGTGGCAAGCTCCCCCCGCTGATGCTGGATGACGAGGAGGCCCTTGCGGTCGCACTCGGCCTCCGGCTTTCGGCGGCCGGAGCGGTCGGTGGCCTCGAAGACGCTTCCGTTTCCGCGATGGCGAAGTTGGAACTGGTGCTTCCCGGCCGTCTCCGTTCCCGCTTGGAAGACGTGTCGACTTCGACCGTCTCGATCCAGCCCAGTTCGACCTCGAGTGTCGATCACGGAACTCTGAGTCTCGTCGCGTCGACCATCCGGAAGCTGCAACGGCTCCGTTTTGCATACACGGACGGGTCCGGGCGTGAGTCGGAGCGGCATGTCGAACCAAACCGCTTGGTCCATACCGGCCGTCGGTGGTATCTCGTTGCCTTTGACCTCGATCGGGATGATTGGCGCAACTTCAGGCTCGATAGGGTGACCGGAGCGAGAAATACTCTGATTGCTGCATCGAAGCGCGTTGCTCCGGATGCCGTCGAGTTCGTGACACGGGGCATCGCCGTCGAGGCCTATTCATTTCATGCGACCGTTGTGCTGTCGGTTTCAGCGGCCGAAGCTCGTGCCAACATCCATCCGGCCACGGGGACGATCGAGGAGATCGACGACTCCAGTTGCCGGATGATCATCGGAGCTGACGACGTCGATTGGGTGGCTCGATTCCTGTTGAATCTTCCCTATGAATTCGAAGTGGAGCAGCCGGATGAGCTGAAGGCGGAACTCGCTGCAATTGGATCACGGCTCGTCGCCGCCTTTTCCCGGCGCTAGCTCAAGGTCAGTAGTCGTATCCGTCGTCGGTGGTGTCGGTTGTCGAATCGCTGTTCGCTTCCGGGCCTCCAACGATGTTGCCGCTCGCATCGACCACGAACCACACGCCATTGACACCCTGGCCACCGGTGTCGCCCGGGTTTGCGTCAGGCGTGTACCGATAAAGCGGCTGTCCGTTCGCGGTGAGTTGATCGCCGCCATCCGTCCGGGCAGCGCTACCGAAGATCGACGCATCGAGGTCTGATCCGATTTCGGAGTCTGCTGCAACAGGTGGCCACACGGCGACACACCCTTCATAACAAGTGCTGACACCCTCGGTGTCGACGGTGAATGCGTAGAGCACAAACCCTTCCCCGTCGACGAGGATTGTCCCCAGGTCACTTTCAATCGTGTGAATCCCGGTCATTGTCTCAGCGCTGGTGGTATCCGGTTCCTCAGCAGCCCCGGTTGTGGTTGTTTCGTTGCCGGAACCGCACGCGGCGAGGATCAGAGCGACGACCGCGAGTGCTGCAAATGACTTTCGTTGACTCAAAGTTTTCTCCTTCGAACTTTCTATCTGTCATTACGGTGTAGTAGCTCACTTGGTTCTTGGTTGGTGAGACAATGGAGTGTGGACTCTGAAGTCTTTGAAAGATTCAGGTCGGGAGATGAGGAAGCCGTCAAGTGGGTCTACTCAAAGTTCTCTGGCGCGGTGTTTGCTATGTCCCTGAACATCTTGCGCGATCGGGGCCGGGCGGCCGATGCCACCCAACAGACGTTCATCAAGGCATGGCGGGCAGCCGGGTCGTTTGACCCCACCCGGGCGATCGAACCGTGGCTCTATTCCATTGCCCGCAGGACTGCAATCGACATCTATCGCAGCGAGCGCAGGAGTTCCGCGGTGGAAGTGGTCGATACCGCTGAGCCGGGTCCTTCGTTGGATCGAATCTGGGAGGTCTATCAGGTGCGTCTTGCGGTCGATCAACTCTCCGACGACGAACGTGAAGTCGTCCGAATGAGTCATTTCGAGGGATTTACCCATCCGGAGATAGCCGAGCGACTTGACATCCCGGTGGGCACGGTCAAGTCACGCAGTCACCGCGCACATAAGCATCTCCTGGTTCTTCTCGCCCATTTGGAGGAGCCCTCATGAACCGATCGGCGCCTCGCAACGTAGTGGAGAGTGAGCGATGAACACAGACGATCGAAGTGCCGGGTATCTGGCTGATTGGGAAGGCCATCCATCCGGCCAGTCCGAGAAGCTCGACGCAACCCGCGCCATTCTCCGTGAGCCGAAGACCTGGGCGGACCCGCCGGCCGATGTCGAAGCGAACGTCATTGCATCGATCAGGGATGAGTCCGTCAAGACCGTGGATACATCTTGGAGGGGCTGGGTGCCCCGGTTGGCCGGCGTGGCCGCGGTCACCTTGATCGCGGTTGCGCTGATGGCAATCTGGCCAACCGGTACCAGGATCGATCTGATCGGCACCGAGGCGATGCCCCAGGCCGCGGGGGTGGCGACTCTCGACGCCACCGACTCCGGATGGTCAATTGGCGTTTCTCTTACCGACCTGCCACCGGCCGAACCCGGCACCTACTACGAGGGCTGGGTGTGGAGCGACGAAGGCGAAGGTGTCTCCATCGGGACGTTCCATCTCCGTGGAGGGAACGACCCGGTGACGCTGTGGGCCGGGGTGGATGTCAACGATTATCCGTCGATCTGGATCTCCGTTCAGACCGAGGGCGCCGGCAACGAGGTATCCGATCAGATAGTAATGCGAGGACGTCTTACGGATCCGGATGAATGAATTGCAGGTAAAGGCTATTGGTCGCCGTCGTTGCGTCGACGGCGCCACTGCAAGATGGTCAGCGTTGCCCCGGCGCCGATGCCCGTAATCACCAATGTCGGCCAGGAGAGTGCCATCGAATCCATCAACTCGCTGGCCGGGGTCGATCCGGCCGCATGAACTAATGGGGCCTCGAGGCCATAGAGGAGGAGCGCGATCGCCAGCACAGTGGCCGCTCGTCGATTGGCATTAGGAGTTCTCATGGGTCCACCAAATTCCATCCGGAGATGTCGTTATTCCATCCGGAGATGTCGTTCGAGTACATCGGGTGAGATGCGATGCGGATGTATATCCATTCCCACAATGGTCATTAGGGCTAGTCATCGTTGATGGACGCATCGACAGAAGCGAGCGACCATAATGCGCTCATACCGAGGAGTGAGTAGTGCCGTTGTTTGATGTCTTTTGGATGATCGTGATCATCTCCCTGTTCTTCGCCTGGATAATGCTCCTGTTTCGCGTGTTCGCCGACCTGCTGAGAAGCGGCGACCTGGGTGGCTTGGCCAAGGCGGTATGGGCGCTCGTCGTGATCGTGCTCCCGCTTCTCGGGGTGCTTGCCTACGTGGGTATGAGGGGCGAGGGAATGAAGCAACGCCAACTCGAGGACGACCTAAGGGCCTCCGGACGTGGTTCAGGCCCGGACGACATGCGTCGGGCGGAAAGCCAAGCGTTTATCAACACGCAGGGTCTCTAAGCTCACTTTGGCGACGAGTACTCGCTCCGACGCAGCGTCGGAATCGATTCGACTGGATGTCGACCGGTATTGGAGCCACGCTTCCGCCGCATGAAGCGAATTCAACTGACCACGGGCCTCGTCGCCCTGTCGTTATTCCTGGCCGCGTGCGGCGCAGGAGACGGCGATTCCACCACGACCGGGTCCGAGACGACCACCACAGCGGCTGCTGCCGGCACAACCACGACTGGAGCCGAAGCCGCCGGGATAGTCCCGGGGGAGGACGCCGACGTCGATGCGATTGTCGAAGTTTATTCTGTGGTATTCGACTCGACGACATCATTCGAGGAGAAGTCAGCATTTATCGTTGACGCGTCGGGACTGGAGGAGACGATCGCCACATACGCCAGTACGGGCGACTCGGTTGGCGGAGTTACCGCCGAGGCGACTGCAGTGACGATCGAAGGCAAGGAGGCGACCGTCGTATACACACTCCTCTTCTCCGGCAATCCCACATACCCCGGACAAGCCGGTTCGGCGATTCTCGTTGACGGGACCTGGAAGGTTTCCCGTGAAATGTTTTGTGGTGTGATGGCATCAGCGAGGTCAGCCTGCCCCGCTGGCTGAGTCTTCTCGCTGTTCTGGTACTGCTGCTTGTGCCCGCGTGCGCGGGCACAAGCGACGATTCTCCCGATGTCGACTCGTCCCGCATCGTCACCCTCTCGGGTGACTTGACCGAAATCGTATATGCCCTTGGCGCCGGGCAACGAGTGGTGGGAGTAGACGTCACCACTGTTGCACCGGAGGCCGCCCTGGAGATACCGGTGGTAGGAGTCGGGCGCTTTATAACGGCCGAGGGAGTCCTTGGGGCCGACCCCACACTGGTTCTCGCCGATACTCAGACTGCGCCGCTGGAGGCGATCGACCAGATCGAGAGTGCAGGTGTGGCTGTTGACGTCATGGAGGTGGCTACGACGTTCGAAGGGCTGTACAACAAGATAGCGATGTTGGGCGACCTGCTGGGAGCCAGCGACGAAGCAGACTCGTTGATCGAGGAGGTCTCCGCAGAAGTCGAGGTCGCCATGAAAGGGGTCACAAACACCGGACTCCGGGTCGCGTACATCTACACGCGGGGACCAGACGTAATGCTCCTTTTTGGTGAGGGGATGACCACGAGGCCGTTGATCGAGGCAGCAGGCGCCATCGACGCCGGAACCGACATCGGTGTCGTCGAGACGACTCAGGTGTCCGCTGAAACACTGGTGGCCGCGGCACCGGATGTCATCATCGTTCCTGAGGAGGGTCTCGTAGCGTTGGGAGGCGTGAAAGCTTTCCTCGAAATACCAGGGATCTCGGAAACG
>DATDCF010000159.1:0-4939 GCA_036524475.1 Acidimicrobiia bacterium
TGCGGTCAACCGGGTGCGATCGTCACCGAGATCTTCGAGTTGCAGCTTCTCGAGTGCGATGCCGTCGGGGAATCCCTCGTAGGTGAAGGTCTGCACGATCAGCTCGTTCGGCCTCACTTCGTGAAAGCACCCTCGGAATCCGTGAACCACACCCTCGCTGGAATGGGTGTAACGGTAAGACCCTCCGTCACGGCAATCCCAATAATCGACCTTCATCACGTGACGACGCGGACCGAGCCATTGCTCGACCAGCTGCGGGTCGGTGTGGGCACGGAACACTTTTTCCGGCGGGGCGTCGAACTCGCGGATGATGCGAACCAACGGGACGTCGGGGTCGACAATGATCTCAGTCTGGTGCTTTGTCTTGGTCATCTTTCTTCTCCATTTCCTTCCAATTCATCTTCGGACATTCCTTCGAGGACCACATCGAGTCGGGAATACCTCTCTTCGGCCTCACGCCGGTAGCGCTCTATCCATTTCGCCATCAAGTCGAATACCTCCGCTTCGAGGTGGGCGGGCCGGCGCTGCGCATCCCTGGTGCGACTCACCAGCCCGGCGTCCTCCAAAACTCTTAGGTGTTTGGATATTGCCTGAATGGTGAGGTCGTATGGCTCTGCCAGCTCGTTGACCGTGGCATCGGCCACCGCCAGTCTCGCCACCATGTCGCGTCGGGTTGGGTCAGCCAATGCTGAGAAGACCTCGCCCAGCGGATCGGCACTCAATTGCACTCCTTTCGTAATCAACCGTCTAGTTGAATATATCGGAAGATGGATTCTTTGTCAACCGTTTAGTTGAATAAGATGGTGGCTACTCGTGGGGTCTATCGAGCGGACTAATTCGTCCCTTGCGATGATGTGCGATATACGAGTATTCCGGTGGGAGCAGCGATCAGTACCCAAATGGTGAGTTGCACGTAGACAATTAGGACACCGTCCGGTGCGATGTCTGGAATAATCAGTTCATGCATCGCACTACCGCCGAGTTGGAGGCCCAACTCGACGTCATCCTCCAGGCACCGACAGAGGTCGGATTGATCGAGATGCTGGTACGCCGACCGGATCGCGACCAACGGGAAAGCGTCGAGAAGGCAGAGTTGAGCACGGACTCAGGTCTGGTTGGCGACAACTGGATTGCGAGGACCGGCGAAGATGGCAACCCCCACCCCGATACCCAACTCACCTTGATGAACTCCAGGGTCATCGATGTGCTCGCCGGGACAAGGGAGCGCTGGCCTCTGGCAGGTGACCAGGTCTACGTCGACATGGACCTCTCCACTGCCAACCTTCCCCCCGGATCGAGGATACGAGTGGGTGACGCCGTGGTTGAGATATCGGAGGTCCCCCACACGGGCTGTGAGAAATTCGCGTCCAGATACGGCAAGGATGCCTTGCGATTCGCCAATGTCGGGGTTGGTCGGGAGAACCGTTTCAGGGGCGTGAACGCCTTCGTCGTCGAATCCGGGACCGTGAGGGTCGGAGACAAGGTCTCCAAGATCTAGGCGAACTCAATCCCGGCGGAGTGTTGTCCCGCACTTCCATGAGACGCCCACCTTGTGATAGAACCCGCCGATCACCTCGGCTTCAGCCATGAGGGCAAGCTCCTCCGTCGGGGATTCGAACAGCTCGATTTCGGCCGAGCCAGACCACACGTCGGCGACCTCGCCGTCGTAGCCACTCATCGTCACGAGTTCATCCATCGAGTTGGTCCCGTCAGACTCGATCGCCGGCCAGCGTCTGTTGTGGAGCATGGGATGACCGTTGACGAATCCGGGCGATTGGGCGGGCGACTCCAGCGTGACGACCGCTTCGGCCAGCCGACGGCCATTAGCCGACAGAGTGGCGCCGAACTTTCCGCCAGCATCGAGTCGAGGACCGGCTCTACCCACAGTCACCGGGCGGGTCATCCAAATGTCACCGAGCTTTTTTGGATATCCCTGGTGATAACCACGGACCAGAGCGAAGTCCTTATCTACCCAGATGTAGGCACACCTGCTCCAGACCTTGTCTTCCCAGGACCCACGGATGACCACGAAACACTCTTTGTACTGGGAACGAACCGGGTCTAAAACCTCATCGAATGTGTCGCCGCAACTCTGCCAGTCGGCCCAGATCACCGCTACCGCTCCGGGATCGTCGGGTGCTGGATCGACTCCGTCAGGAAGGAGCTCGGCTACACGATCGGGGTCGGTCCGGTATTCGACGGTGATCATCTCTCCCGAGTAGTGCCACGGCGGCGGAGGAATCAGCGACGACCTGCCCGTCGGAGTTTGCGGAAAGAGAAATGCCATCAGAGGAAGGGGAGGTACTCGTTCAGCTCCCAGTCGGTTGTCCACGTCACATACCGCTCCCACTCGGCCCGTTTCACTGTGACGAAACCGTCGACAAATGCAGGAGAAAGGGCCTCGACCAAGTCGGTATCCGCTTCTAGCGCATCGAGGGCCGCGGCCAGTGAAGGCGGACACACCACGTCGGTCCCTGCCTGTTCGATGCAGTCGAGAGTCTCCACCTCCGGAATCGGATATCCCTTCTCATAGCCGAGACGCGCCGCAGTGAGCACCGTTGCAATTGCCTGATGCGGAGTAACCGATCCGTCGCCAACCCGATGTTCCAGCCTGGTCCCCTTCCCGCGCACCGGAGCGACCCGCACTGTTACACCGCGATGGTCGTAACCCCAATTCGCCCAATAGCCGCACATCGAGCCCGGTCGAAGACGTTTGTAGGAATTGACAGTCGGAGCCATCAACGCCGTCATTCCCACGTGGTGATGGAGCATCCCGGCGATCAGAGTTCGGCAGATGTCGCTCAGGCCGTCGTCAGCCGTGTCGTCTGAAAGGAGATTGGCATCGGACTCATCGTGCATCGACAGGTTGATGTGAAAACCGCTTCCGCCACGCCCGTTGATCGGTTTGCCCATGAACGTCAGCAAGTAGCCCTCCCGGGCGGCGATTTCCTTCGCCATCACCTTGAAGAGGAAGGCGTTGTCGGCGGCGATCAGGGCGTCGTCAAAGGTGAGCGTGAGCTCGAACTGACCGTTGTCATACTCGCTATTAACTGCCTCGAGGGGAAAGCCCACCTCACGAGAGGCAGCCATGATTTTGTCCATGACCCCGGTGGGATCGACTGACATGCCGGTGCCGTAGACGAAATGCCCAGGAGTGTCGATTGGCTTCCATCCCCCGCTGTCATCGGGTTGGAAGAGGAACGCCTCGAGTTCGATCCCCACCTTCGGGTTGATCCCGTGATCCAACCAGCCAGCGACAGCTTCTTTCAGCAGGTTGCGCGGGGCAAAAGGCACCGGTTGGCCTCCTCGCGAGATCTCAGGAACCACGACCCCCGTGCCCGCTTCCCACCCGGGACGAACATCGGCGATATCGAAGGACGCTTCGAGGTCGGGAAGGCCCTTCCAGAACATCGCACCTTCGTGCGGGGTCATCACCCGATCAAAGCCGAGTGTGAAAAGGGTGAGGCAATGTCCGGTGGTGCCCGATGTGGTGTTACCGGGGAGATACTTTCCCCTCGCCAGACCTAAGTGATCGGGCCAGAGCAAACGCAGCCTGTCGTAGTCTTGGGACAAATCGCTCCTATTCGAATTGCAGGATGATCGTAGATGATTTCGCTCTGGTTGAGGGTGCCTGCGCGACTTGGCTAACTTTCGTCACATGGCCATTCCGCTCGAACCGAACTCCGAACAACGCGCCAGCATCAGCGATCACGTTTCCGTTTTCATCGACAATTGGTACGACTCGATCCCGGAAATGGACGCAAGCGCTCCGGGTCTCTCCACCGACCAGATCAATTCCCTACTGGAACCGCCGGCCGAATCGGGACGCGAGATCGAGGAAATCCTCGCGGCGCTGGACATGGCGGGCCAGGCCGGGATCCTCCATCCGTCCGGTGGCCATCTCTCCTATATCCCAAACGCCGGACTGTTCACCGGGGCAGTGGGAGACCACATCGCGGCAACACTCAATCGCTACACCGGGGTGAGTGGTGCGGCACCGGGCATGACGGCCATAGAGACAGGTGTAACCGATTGGATCGCTTCGCTGTTCGGGTTCGGCGACAGCGCAGCAGCCATCCTCCTCTCCGGCGGGTCCACCGCCAACATGACTGCCATCGTCGCGGCCCGCGTCAGCCGACTCGGGGAACACTTTGCCGATGGGGTCATCTATGTAACCGAGCACACCCACCACTCGGTGGCGAAATCGGCCCGCATCACCGGGTTCCGTAACGATCAGATCCGCGACATACCCGTTGACCGGGCGCTGCGGATGAACACGGAGATGCTCGATGAGGCGATTCGAGTCGATATCGCTGCCGGATTGAAGCCTTTTCTGGTCGTGGCCTCCGCCGGAACCACCGACACCGGAACGGTCGACGACTTCGAATCGATCACCGCCGTTGCCGGAAAACACGGTCTCTGGGTGCATGTGGATGCCGCCTATGGCGGATTCTTCCAATTGACCGAGCGGGGCCGGAAAAAGTTCGCAGGGATCGAAAAGTCCGACTCGATCGCTCTCGACCCTCACAAAGGCCTGTCGATTCCCTTCGGTGTCGGTGCCCTGGTCGTCAAGAATCGTGACCACCTGATCGATGCCAACTACGGCAGGGGCGCCTACCTCAATCATGACGAGGTGTTCCAGGGTCTTCGCGATATCTCATCCCAGGGCCCCGAACTCACCCGTCCCTTCCGTGGCCTCCAGGTGTGGCTCCCGCTCCAACTTCATGGGGTCGGGCCGTTCCGAGATGCCCTCGACATGTCGCTGGATCTCGCCGAATACACCTTCCAGCGGTGTGGGGACATCGAGGGCATCAAAACTCCGTGGGCGCCGGATCTCTCGATTGTCGCTGTTGGTTTCGATGACGATGACCTGGGGCGACGGGCGATGGACGCGGTCAATGCCAATCGCAAGGTTCACATGAGTTCCACCCTCGTCGGC
>DATDCF010000160.1:0-8053 GCA_036524475.1 Acidimicrobiia bacterium
GTCGATTCGAAGACCAGGCTCATCCTCGAGAAGATGGAGCGGCCGGAGGTCGAAGAACTGGTCCTCGAAGAAGTCCCGGATGTCACCTACGCCCAGGTCGGCGGGCTCGCCGAACAGATCGAGCAAATCCGTGACACCGTCGAGCTTCCCTACTTGCATCGCGACCTCTTCAAGGAATACGAGTTAGAACCGCCAAAGGGAATCCTCCTTTACGGGCCACCCGGGTGCGGAAAGACACTGATCGCGAAGGCGGTGGCCAACAGCCTTGCCAAGAAGGTCTCCGAACGCACCGGCAATCCTGATGTTCGGTCCTATTTCCTCAACATCAAAGGGCCGGAACTCCTCAACAAATGGGTTGGTGAAACAGAGCGGCAAATTCGCATGATTTTCCAACGGGCCAAGGAAAAGGCTGACGAGGGCGTCCCGGTGATCGTTTTCTTCGACGAGATGGATTCGCTCTTCCGAACCAGGGGCACGGGGATCAGCTCGGATGTGGAATCCACCATCGTTCCCCAACTCCTCTCCGAACTCGACGGCGTGGAAGCGTTGAAAAACGTAGTGGTGATTGGCGCTTCCAATCGCGAGGATCTGATCGACCCGGCGATTCTGCGACCCGGGCGCCTCGATGTGAAGATCAAGATCAATCGGCCTGAGCCGGAAGCGGCACGCGAGATCTTCGGCATTTTCCTGTCGGTGAACACGCCCCTGGATAAGCGTGGTCTGGCGGCCCACGGAGGAGATCGCGCCGCCTATATCAAAGAGATGATCGAGGTCACCGTCGAGCACATGTATTCGGAGGAAGACGAGAACCGCTTCCTCGAGGTCACCTACGCCGGTGGCGACCGTGAGGTCCTCTACTTCAAGGACTTTGCGTCAGGTGCGATGATCGAGAACATCGTCCGTCGGGCGAAAAAAGACGCTATCAAGAGGCAAATTGCCGACGGTGAGAGCGGAGTGGGCCAGGACGATCTCGTCGTGGCCATCAAGCAGGAATTCCGCGAACAAGAAGACCTGCCCAATACGACCAACCCCGATGATTGGGCCAAGATTTCCGGCAAAAAGGGAGAGCGGATCGTCTATGTCCGAACCCTTGTCGGCGGCGATGACGAGAGCCGGCAAATCGAGAAGGTCTCGGGCGGCCAATACCTCTGATGGCGCTCCACAAGGTCCTCGGCACCGAGACCGAATATGGGATAACCGTCCGTGGGGAACCGGGATTCAACCCGGCCGTCGCTTCTTCACTCGTGGTGAACTCGTATCCGGGTCGGCGGGTTCGGGTGCAATGGTCGTACGAGGAGGAGTCGCCCGGCCGTGACGCACGAGGTTTCGGCCATGAGACTTACGGCCCCCTCGATCCTGAGGGTGCGGTGGTCAACTCCGTCCTTGCCAACGGCGCCAGGCTCTATGTCGACCACGCCCATCCCGAGTATTCCGGGCCTGAGTGTTACGACCCGCTGGAGGCTGCTCTCTACGACAAGGTCGGCGAATATGTGATGAGGTCGGCCGTTGCAGCCGCCCTGGAGGGCGGTGGCAAGAACATCTCGCTCTACAAGAACAACTCAGACGGAAAGGGAAACTCGTACGGAGCGCACGAGAACTATCTGATGTCAAGGGAGACTCCCTTCGGCGACATCATCCGTTACGCGATGACCTTTCTGGTAACCCGTCAGATATTCACCGGTGCCGGCAAGATCGGGTCGGAGAACGATCGGCCCGATGTCGACTTCCAGATAACCCAGCGCGCTGACTTCTTCGAGGAAGAAGTGGGTCTCGAGACCACCTTGAAACGTCCGATCATCAATACCCGGGACGAACCCCACGGCGACCCGTCTCGATACCGTCGGCTCCACGTCATCATCGGTGATGCCAACCTGTCTGAGGTACAGAACTTGCTCAAGGTCGGGACGACGGCGCTGATGCTGGCGGCGCTCGAAGACGGAGCGATCCCCGATCCGCTCGACCTGGCCGATCCCGTCGACGCCTGCTGGCGGGTGAGTCATGACACCTCGATGACCGGGCCTATCGATCTCGACGGTGGCGGAACCGCTACAGCTCTGGAAATTCAGGGTCGGTATCTCGAATGGCTATCCAAATACGTGGAGAAAGAACTCGACGAACCCGTTTGGAATCAGCTCATCGAAGAGTGGGCGCGGGTGCTCGACGGCCTGGAAAATGACGTCATGTCCCTGGCCGACACCCTCGACTGGGTTGCCAAACGCCGCATCTTCGAGGGATATGCCGATCGGGACGGCCTCGACCTCACCAGCTCGAAACTGAGAGCGCTCGATCTCCAATATCATGATGTCGACCCTGTCAAGGGTCTCTATAACCGGATCAACGCCCGCGGCGGATTTCGCCGACTCTTCACCGACGAAGAGATCGCAAGTGCGGCCGTTAACCCTCCAGAGCGCACCCGGGCATATTTCCGGGGGCGGTGTGTTGACAAGTTCAGCAAGTCCGTGGTCGCCGCCAACTGGGACTCCCTCGTTTTTGATGTAGGGGAACCGCATCTCAAGCGGGTTCCTATGATGGAACCGTTGCGGGGTGGTGCCGCTCTCGTCGGTACGATCATCGAAGAATCTGAGGACGCTGCAGACCTGCTCAGGCGATTGGAAGGGTAAGTATCAAAAAATGTCAGACCGTGAACGTTCCAAGGAAAAGAAGTCGACTTCGGACGAACAGGCCGAAAGCGCCGAAGCCGCTGCCAAGAGCGAAACCGATCTCGAGGCACTGGACGATCTCCTCGACGAAATCGACGAGGTTCTCGAGGAAAACGCCGAAGAATTCGTCAAAAACTATGTGCAGAAAGGTGGAGAGTGATAACTCCCCACAGTCTGCCCCTACCTATGGACGCACCATTGCCTGGATCCAGCTTCACCGATTTGCTCGATTCGATGGGTGCGTTACCGACGATGAACTTCGGGGTCGGCGAAAAACCACCCGCAGCGCCTGAGGGGACAACGGTCCTGGCACTCCGATTCAAGGACGGGGTGGTTATGGCAGGCGACCGCAGAGCCACCGAGGGTCATCTCGTCGCCCACCGGAGGATTCGGAAAGTTTTCGCCGCCGACAAATATTCCGCGGTGGCAATCGCCGGTACCGCGGGCCTGGCCATCGATATGGTTCGCCTGTTCCAGGTCGAGTTGGAGCACTACGAGAAAATCGAGGGTGTTCGTCTCTCGCTGGAGGGCAAGGCGTCATTTCTCGCCCGTCTGGTGCGAAACCAATTGCCGATGGCCTTCCAGGGTCTTGTGGTTGTCCCCATGTTCGCCGGCTACGACCATTCCGATCACATCGGGCGTTTGTACAGCTATGACGTGGTCGGGGGTCGATACGAGGAGATCGACTTTGGTAGCACCGGGTCTGGTGCGCGTCTCGCCAAGTCCTATCTCCGCACCGTTTTCGAAGACGATCTGAACGCCGACCAGGCGGCTGACTTTGCGGTCAGGGCATTGGTGTCGGCGTCCCAGGAAGACACGGCCACAGGTGGCCCCGACCTCAAACGTGGGATCTATCCAACCGTGGTCAGAATTGACGCCGATGGTCTCGAAGAGTTGAGCGACGAGGTCGTTGCAGCCCTGGCCGAGGCGGCCGTGGAAAGCATCCGATGACCATCCCCTTTTATGTCGCCCCGGAGCAGCTGGTCCGGGACAAAGCCGAGTTTGCACGCAAAGGCATCGCCCGGGGGCGCTCGATTGTCGCCGCCGATTACGGCGACGGCGTCCTGTTGATGGCGGAGAACCCGTCGACCGCCCTCCACAAGATATCCGAGGTCTACGATCGGATTGCCTTCGCCGGCGTCGGGAAGTACAACGAATTCGAGACTTTGCGCAAAGCCGGAATTCGGCAGGCCGACCTGATGGGGTACCTCTATTCGCGCGAAGACGTCACTGCTATGGGCCTGGCCACGCAATTCGCTCAGACCATGGGAATCATCTTCACCCGGGACCCGAAACCGTTCGAAGTCGAATTGCTCCTTGCCGAAATTTCCCAGGATGGGTCTGAGCATCGCCTTTTCCGGATTACCTACGACGGCACTCTCTACGACGAGCGGAATTTTGTGGCGATCGGAGGCAAGTCAGAACAACTCGAGGAAGCCTTCGGCGAACTCTGGTCACCGGGGATGAGTTTCGATGATGCCTTCCTCGCCGGTGTCGACGCCTTCCGTCGGGCCGAAGGCCGCGACTCTGAGGGGTGGGAAGTGGCTGTCCTCGACAACTCGAACGGTCGACGTGCCTTTCGTCGTCTCAGCCCCGACGCCCTTCCCGAGATAAAGGGAACATCTACTTCCGAATGACCTAGCTTGGTTTAGCCTGCTGGGGTGGATCGCAGGATTTTCGGGCTGGAGAACGAATACGGAGTGACCTGTACGCTGCGCGGCCAACGCCGTCTCAGTCCCGACGAAGTGGCCCGCTACTTGTTCCGCCGGGTCGTTTCATGGGGCCGGAGTTCCAATGTCTTTCTGGAAAACGGCGCCCGGCTCTATCTGGACGTAGGCTCTCATCCCGAATTCGCAACACCGGAGTGTGATGACGTCTTCGACGTGGTGGCGCACGACAAAGCGGGGGAGCGCATTCTCGAAGGTCTGGTTCAGGGTGCTGAAGAACGGCTCGAAGAAGAGGGGATTCGAGGCGAGATATTCGTTTTCAAGAACAACACCGACTCGGCGGGCAATTCCTACGGTTGCCATGAGAACTACCTGGTGAGCAGACATAAAGACTTCCATCGGACCGTCGAGGTGCTCATCCCGTTTCTAGTCACGAGACAGATCTTCCTCGGGGCGGGAAAGTTGACCCAAACCCCGCGCGGCACCACATACTCCATCTCTCAACGTGCCGACCATATCTGGGAGGGGGTCTCGTCGGCGACGACGAGGTCGCGGCCAATCATCAACACGCGGGATGAGCCACATGCCGATGCCGAGCGGTATCGGAGGCTCCACGTCATCGCTGGAGACTCGAACATGAGTGAGTACGCCTCGTTTGTGAAGATCGGGACAATGGTCGCCCTGCTGCAGATGATCGAGAGTGAAGTGGTCTTCCGCGACCTGAGCTTGGAGAACCCGATCCGTGCGATTCGTGAAATCGCCCACGACCCCACCTGTCGGAGACTGATCCGGTTGACCAATGGACGGGAGTTGTCCGCCCTCGACATCCAGTGGGAATATCTGGATCGGGCGATGCGGTATTCGAGAAGCCCTGGTTTTCCGCCCCAGGTGAAGGCGGCAGTCGATCGCTGGGAGCACCTTCTCACCGGCTTGGAGAAAGACCCGATGACCTTGGACCGGGAAGTCGACTGGGTTGCCAAGTTCCGACTTCTGGAGAGGTATGCAGACCGTCGCGGTCTTCAAATGTCGGATCCCCGCCTGGCGATGATGGATCTCTCCTACCACGACGTCGACAGGTCACGCGGCCTCTTCTATCTCCTGCAGGACAAGGGGATGATGGACCGGGTCGTCACCGACGAGCGAATCGCCGAGGCAGTTCGCAAACCACCCCAGACGACCAGGGCCCGGCTTCGTGGTGAGTTCATCAAGGCCGCCAAGGCGAAAAAGCGCGATTTCACGGTCGATTGGGTACACCTCAAACTCAACGACCAGGCTCAACGCACGGTGATGTGTAAAGACCCCTTCAAAGCCTTCGACGAGCGTGTCGACAAGCTGATCGAGAGCCTGTAGCGCCCCGACGGTGGGGCGAGCCTCGGATACCCGTTGGAAATGGGGAGAGTTTCGGGCGGCGCCCGTAGAATCGTCCCTATATGCAAAACGTCATCGAGCGGGTGCTCAACGTACTTATTTTCTTGTTGGAGTCGCCGCGTCCGGTGACCGCCGATGATATCCGGCAGACGGTCCCGGGATATTCAACCGACAGCGACGAAGCGTTTCACCGGATGTTCGAGAGAGACAAGAACGTGCTCCGCGACCTCGGAGTGCCACTTGAACTTGTTGCCCTCGATGCCTGGGAGGTCGACTTCGGCTACTCGGTGGACCCGGATCAGTACGCCATCGGTGACCCCGGACTGACCGACGAGGAGAAAGCCGCACTTTCTCTCGCAGCACGGATGGTCCGACTCGGAGGCTCCTTTGCCGGTGTCGACGGTCTTCACAAATTGGGCGGTATCGAGAGAGGCTCCGGAGTTGAGTCCTTCGGCGCCGACCTCGGCGATGAAGGTGAGGCCCTGGGTAAGCTGTTCGAAGCGGTATCCCAGCGCCGGCCCGTTGGATTTACGTACCGTGGGAACCAACGCTCCATCAACCCGTATGGAGTTGCCTACCGGCGAGGCCATTGGTATCTGATCGGGGCGGTCGACGGCGATGAGCGGGTATATCGCGTCGACAGGATGTCCGGGGTCGACGTTGGCAGTCCAGGGGCCTTCAAACGGCCGAAGGGTTTCTCGGCCAAAGACTTCCTCCAGTCCCATCCGTGGGAAAGCGGCGGGGAAGACCAAGTCGAGGCAACTGTTCGCTTCGATTCAGATGTTGCCTGGTGGGCAAGCCGGACCCTGGGGATCGATCACCGGGAAGGGCCGCTCGAAGTCTCGGTACCGATGTCGAATCAGGACGCGTTTATCGGATGGATCCTCAGTTTCGGGCCAAGCGCCGAGGTTCTCGCACCCGAGAGCTTGCGTGAGGCGATCCTCCAGCGTGTCGGGGCCAGCCTCCTCGGAGTGAACCTGTGAGCGGCAATCGTACAGTCTCCCGTCTGTCCCGGATCCTCGCCCTGATCCCTTATGTTCTGGCAAATCCCGGAGTCGAAGTCGATGAGGTCATGGAGCGCTTCGGATACACCCTGGCCGAACTCTCTCGCGATCTCAATTCCGTGTTCGTCTGCGGACTACCCGGATACGGCCCCGGTGATCTCATGGAGGCGTATATCGACGAGGACGAGGTGGTGATCGATTCCGCCGACTACTTTTCCCGTGCCCCCCGACTCACCTCAACGGAGGCCCTCGGCCTCCTGTCGGCGGCTCTCGCGGTCGCCGCTTCGGGGCAGGGCACCGAAGCGCTCGACTCGGCAATAAAGAAGCTGACAACGGTGTTGTTGCCAGAGGCCGGCGATGCTCTCGAGGTCGACCTCGCGGCAGTCTCCGACGAGGTCCGGGCTCTACGTGGTGCTGCGAAGAGCCTTAATGCGGTGGAGATAACTTATCGATCGCTGAGTCGTGAAGAGACGACGACGAGGACCATCGAACCGTGGTCGGTGTTCACGACCCTGGGCAACTGGTATGTCATCGGACACTGCCGGATGGTTGATGACTCACGGACGTTCCGGATCGATCGAATCAAAGACATCACAGTGCTCCCCGACACTTTCGTGCCCCCTCCCCAGCTTCCAGAACCGGGAGTTGGTTACACGCCGTCAGACGGTGACATCAGCGCCGTCATCGAGCTGTCGCCAGAGTCTCGCTGGGTTCTCGAGTACTACCCGGTGGAAGTCGTAAAGGAAACAGCGAGGGCCACCACGATACGATTTTCGTCGCCCGATGCCGAACTGCCCGCTCGCCTCCTGCTCCGCCTCGGAGGCGCGGCCAAACTCAAGGAGGGTGCGGAGGTTGCCGCCCGGGTTGAACAATTGGGCGACCATCTGGTCCGGATGTACCGATAGGGCTTACGACCTACCAATCCTCTATACAGGTAAAGCCACTGCCTGCCGAAACTTCTGTCATGGGTGACCGGAGAATCGGAATGACAACAATAAAGACAACTTGCGGACAGTGCGGCGATATCCATTTAACACCGGATGACGTAGCGTTGGAACTCCGCCCGGGTGGGCGGGAAGGCGATTACCGCTTTAAGTGCCCGTCCTGTACCTCCCAACAGCGGAGACCTGCGAACTCTCGAGTCGTTAGCGTCCTACTGGCCACCGGAGTTGCTTTTGAAGTTATCAATGACGAGCCGATCACCGAGTCTGAGATCACGGCTTTTGTCGACGCCCTCGATTCGGAACCTGATCCGTTCCGACTCCTGGCCGGCTGATCGAGACAACAAACTTCGGTGGGTGTCCGGGGCAGGACACCGGTCGATGAGAAGTGGCGACTTCTTGGGGGAGTCGCC
>DATDCF010000161.1:0-18312 GCA_036524475.1 Acidimicrobiia bacterium
GCCGGCGTCATCCCGGTCATCTTCGCCACCTCGGTTCTTCTCATCCCATCGTTGATAATCACGGCGATACCCTCCGACGCGGCCTGGCTGCAGTCGGTTTATCGATGGATCGACGAGAACCTCGGCGGTGGTGGCCAGGGAGTCAGCTGGTGGTACATCCTGATCCTGTTCGCACTTGTCATCTTCTTCACCTACTTCTACACCGCGATTCAATTCGATCCGGAAAAGCAGGCAGAGATGATTCAGCGTCAGGGTGGATTCGTCCCCGGTGTCCGTCCCGGGCGGCAGACGGCCAAGCATCTGGGCTTCATCCTCAACCGGATCACCCTTCCCGGTTCGATCTTCCTCGGTGTCATTTCGATTCTTCCCGCCATCGCCGGTGCGGTCTGGAACATCTCGATCGCCTTCTCCGGCGTGTCGATCCTCATCGTGGTCGGGGTGGCGCTCGAAACGATGAAGCAGATAGAATCCCAGCTCACAATGCGGAACTATGAAGGAATTTTGAGCTGATGAACTTGCTGTTCATCGGCCCGCCCGGCGCTGGCAAGGGCACCCAGGCAATGCGGGTCGCCGAGAAGCTCGACATCCCCCATATCTCCACCGGCGAGATGTTCCGGCACCATGTTTCGGAAGGAACCGACTTCGGCCGCCAGGTCGACGAGATCATGAAATCGGGTGGCTATGTGCCCGATGAGATCACGGTCGGCATGTTGGCGAGCCGACTCGAAGAGCCAGACGCTAAGAAAGGTTTCATCCTCGATGGCTTCCCCCGGACGGCACCGCAGGTAAAGGCCCTCGACGACCTGCTGGGCGAGGACGGTCTGGACGCTGTGGTGGTGCTCGATGTTGATGAGGAGGCGCTGGTCGGGCGTCTTGTGGCTCGTGGTCGCGATGACGACAACGAGGAGACGATTCGCAATCGCTTCCAGATGTACCACGGTCAAACTCAACCGGTACTGGACATTTACAACGATCGCGATCTCGTCATATCGGTCGATGGCATGGGCGACATCGACGTGGTGACCGATCGACTATTGTCCGCGCTCCCGGGCGCACGGTGACAGCGAGTATTCCTCAATCCCGACAATGATCTCCATCAAGAGCCGTCGTGAATTCGCCAAGATGGAAAGGGCCGGCGCCGCTGTTGCCGCTGTCCATGCCGCTGTCCGAGAGATGGCTGCTCCGGGTGTTTCGCTCCTCGATCTCGAGGCGGTGTCAGCCAGGATCCTCGATGAGCGGGGCTGCCAATCGTCTTTCCTCAACTACCTGGGCACCTATCCGGCAACACTCTGTTTGTCTCCGAATGATGTGATCGTGCACGGGATTCCCACCGATTACCGACTCCGGGAAGGCGACATTTTGTCGGTCGACTCAGGGGCGATCTTTGAAGGGTTCCACGGCGATGCCGCCTTCACGATCGGTATCGGCGAAATCTCCCAGGAAGCGAGACAGCTGATCGAGGCTACCGAGGAAGCGATGTGGGCCGGGATCCGTCAGGTCAGGGCGGGCAATCGCCTTGGTGATATCGGCGCCGCAGTGGCTGATGTCGGTGCCAGCCATGGATACGGGGTGGTTGAAGAGTATGTGGGCCATGGGATCGGACGCCAGATGCACGAGGAGCCCCAGGTGCCCAACTACGGAGTGACGGGGGCCGGTATGAAGCTCCGCAAGGGGATGGCCCTATGTATCGAGCCGATGTTCAACATCGGTGGCCGCCACACCAGGGTCGACGACGACGGTTGGACCGTACGGACCGCCGACGGGAGTCTTTCCGCCCATTGGGAGCACACGGTGGCCATCACCCCTGATGGACCGATGGTTTTCACAGCAGCCGAAGAGCCGGTGCCTGTGGAATTTGAGCAAATAGCCAGTCGGGGCTAAGATTTGAGGGTCCAAGGCGTCTAGTCGCGGACATTTTTATCCGGTCCGGGACACTCTCTCTCACCAAAGTGGCTTGAGGTGTGGCCTGGTAACACTCGCGTGTTCGGGGAATCTGCCGATTTTTCCCCCGCAGGAACTGAATTTTTTGGAGAGCTCATAATGAAGGTCAGACCTTCCACAAAGAAAATGTGCGAGAAATGTCGGATCATTCGGCGCCGTGGCCGCGTCTGGGTGATCTGCGAAAACCCCCGTCATAAACAGCGTCAAGGTTGAGGAAAAGCTAAATAAATGGCACGTATCTCGGGAGTTGACCTCCCACGCGACAAAAGGCTCGAGATCGGGCTCACCTATATCTACGGAATCGGGTTGACCCGGGCTCAGGAGATCTGCGCCGCAACCGACATCGATCCCGACACCAAGATTCGGGCCCTCACCGATGATGAGGTCACCCGGATTCGCCGGCATATCGATGCAACATACGAGGTCGAAGGTGACCTGAGACGGGATGTCCAACAAAACATCAAACGCAAGATTGAAATCGGTAGCTACCAGGGAATCCGCCACCGTCGTGGGCTTCCCGTGCGTGGCCAGCGCACCCACACCAATGCACGTACCCGCAAGGGTCGTCGGGTGGCCATTGCCGGTAAGAAAAAGGTCACGAAGTAGGAGTTTGTAGGTGGCAACGCAACCAGGAACCAAGCGGGTCCGCCGCCGCGAGAGAAAGAACATCTCCCACGGCCAGGCCCACATCAAAGCAAGTTTCAACAACACAATCATCAATATCACCGATCAAAATGGCGGCACCGTCGCCTGGACGTCAGGTGGATCGGTCGGATTCAAGGGCTCACGCAAGTCGACCCCGTACGCAGCCCAGGTTGCTGCGGAAGAAGCCGCCCGCCGCGCCGGCGAGCACGGGATCCGCAAGATCGACGTGATTGTCAGCGGTACCGGATCGGGTCGTGACACAGCCGTGCGCACCCTGCAGAACATGGGTATGGAGGTCACCTACGTCAAGGACGTAACTCCGCTTCCCCACAACGGCTGTCGTCCCAAGAAGCGGAGGCGTGGCTGATGGCCAGATATACCGGCCCCCGTCATAAGGCATGTCGCCGTGCCAGGACTCCGTTGTGTCAGTCCAAGAAATGCCCGGTCGACCGTCGTCCCTACCCCCCCGGCCAGCATGGCCGTGGCCGGATCCGGGAGAGTGACTATCTGATCCAGCTTCGAGAGAAGCAGAAGCTGCGCACGATGTACGGGGTACTCGAGAAGCAATTCCGTCTCTATTACGAAGAGTCTGCGCGTCGCACCGGGATCACCGGTGACGCTTTGCTCCAACTTCTCGAACAGCGTCTCGACAACGTGGTCTGGCGCTCGGGATTGGTGGCGACCCGCCAGCAGGCACGTCAGCTCGTCAATCACGGCCATTTCCTCGTCAACGGGAAGAAGGTCGACATCCCTTCGTACCAGGTGAAGCCGGGAGACGTGATCACAGTCAAGGAGAAGAGCAAGGATCTGCTCATCATCCAACATGCAGTCGATACCCAAGATCGAGTCGTTCCCGACTGGATCGGGGTTGAACCCGGCGATCGGAAGGTGGTTATCAACGACCATCCCCGTAGGGACCAAATTGACACGGCTATCAACGAGCAGTTGATCGTCGAGCTCTACTCGAAGTGAGGTAACCCTTTTGTTGATCGTTCAGCGTCCCCATATTGAAGAAGAGACCATCTCCGACCTCCGGTCCAAGATCGTCGTCGAACCGCTCGAGCCCGGGTTCGGATACACACTAGGTAACACCCTCCGCCGCACCCTTCTGTCCCGGATACCCGGCGCCGCCATCACCACGATCCAGATCGAGGGTGTGGAGCACGAGTTTTCGACCGTTACCGGTGTTGTCGAGGATGTCGTCGACATCATCCTCAACATCAAGCGGATCGTGATCCGGATGCAGGGCCTCGACACCGAGACCCTGTACCTCTCCGCCAAGGGTGCCGGCGAAGTCACCGCCGGTGATCTCAAACTCCCCGCAGGCGTCGAAGTCGTCAACCCGGATGCGCATATCGCCACGATGAGCGCCAGCGGGCGTTTGGAGATGGAGATGACAGTCGCTCCTGGAGTTGGTTACCGCTCGGCCGACAGCAACAAGGGTGGTTCTTCAGCGATCGGCGTGATTCCGGTCGACTCGATTTTCTCACCGGTGCGGAAGGTCTCATATCGCGTCGAGAATACCCAGGTCGGGCAAATGACCAACTTCGACCGTCTGGTCCTCGATGTGGAGACCAACGGCGCCATCGAGCCGTCCGAAGCTGTTTCTTCGGCAGGGAAAACCCTCGGTGAGCTCATGGGCCTGTTTGCAGATATCGGTGAGGGCCAGGGTCTCGAACTCGGTGAAGTCCAGTTGGAAACCTCCAGTTCGCCCGACCTCGAGCTCCCGATCGAAGCCCTCGACCTCTCCGAGCGGCCCCGTAACTGCCTCCGTCGCGCTCAGGTGAAGACCGTGGGTGAACTGGTCGAGCGGACTTCCGACGACCTCCTCAACATCACCAACTTCGGCCAGAAGAGTCTCGATGAAGTGACCGCCAAGCTCGATGAGCTCGGGCTCAGCCTTGCGGACGCCGGAAGCCATAACTGATGCCGCGCCCAAGAAAAGGGCCCCGTCTTGGCGGCTCTCCCCAACACGAACAGAAGATCCTGGCCAACCTGACGACCGACCTGATCATGCACGGGCGCATCACCACCACTCTTGCCAAGGCAAAGGCCTTGCGGCCCTATGCCGAGAAGATGATTTCAAAGGCCCGGACCAATGAGGTTCATGCCAAGCGGATCGTGATGAAGGACATCACCAATCGCGAGGCGGTCGTCAAACTATTTGACGTGGTTGCCCCTCGATATGTGGATCGTCCCGGTGGTTACACCAGAATCACCAAATTGGGGCCTCGTCGTGGCGATGCCACCGAGGAAGCGGTAATCGAACTGGTCTAGATCGCTCCGAGAAGGATTCCCACGAGGCCGACCGTCAAAGAGACGATGAGGCCCTGGATGGGTGTGAACTTCCCCCGGAAGATCTTCATTGCTACCACGTCGTCGAGCAAGGCAATTCCACTCGCCACCAATCCGACGGCGCCGAGGATGAGGAGGACGGCGGAGAACAGGTTGTTGAATACCAGCAGCAGGATCAGGACAACTCCGACCACGACGAGACCGCCTGTGGTGAAAATCCAAGCCGGCAGATACTTGCCAAGCCGACTCTCTGCCGCGTCCAACACGGTGTCGAGCCGGGTCTTGTTACGGGAATTCTGGTCCGCTGGTGAGCCCGCTGTCGGCGCCGCCTTTTCCTGGACGCTGGTTGTGGCTTTTACGCCATTCGCCTTCGAACCAGCTTGACCATGGTTTGCACCCTTATCCGACCGTCGTTTCTTGGGTGTTTTGACGTTGGCGGCACTGGCGACGGCGTCCGCCATCGGTTGGGAGTCGCCTATTTTCAAAAAGGCCTCTTCTCCTTCGACGGTCAACCTGAAGCCACCATCGACCCTGGTGAGGTCGAGTTCGGAGATCGGCCAACTTCCTAGGGAGTCGCCCAGCGCACGCAATTCCAGGTCGGAACCGTTGATGAGAATCTTGGTAGCAATGGGTTTGGGGTCACCGGCGGCGATGAGAGAGGCGTCAAATTCGGGCATTTTGTATTTATCGTCCTCAGTCGGACCCAAGTTGAGCGGGTTTTATATGAACGTCCCGAGCCAGTTGGGCGGTCATCCATCTCTGCACGCTCTCGAGAATCTCTTCGTCGTCCCCCGGCGTTCGAGATAAGGGAGACCCGAATATGATCTTCACGGTCGCCCCCGGTGTGTACGGAAAGAGCCGATTCAATCGCCAAGAGCCGGAAACGACTACGGGTACCACCGGCAATCGATCCGCTTCTTTCAGCATGGTTCGGGGGCCGGCCGTCTTGAACGGGAGCAGGTTGCCGTCTTTGGAACGTTTCCCTTCTGGAAAAATCGCCGCGGAGACACCCCTATCTTGCGCAGTGCGAGCCATCTCCTTGATCGCCCGAAGTGCCTGTCGGGCGTCGTCCCGGTCGATCAATGCGTTGCCGCCCCACTTGAGGTTGAGAGACACGGCAGGAATCCAATTGCTCAGTTCCTTTTTCGACACGTACTTTGGGAAATTGGAAACGAGAGTTCCTCCGATCATCACGATATCGAGCATGCTCTGATGGTTGGAGAGGATGGCGTATCCGGTGGCCGGCAGAACATCTTCGGGGCGTTCGACGATTATGCGAGTACCGAATAGGCGGAACGCCTTCAACAGACTCCATTGCAGGCCTCCCATCACCCACTCGAATCCGCGAAAGGAGAATGGCCTCACAATTCGGCCAGCGATGTCGAACAAGAGCAGGAGAAGACCAAACACCAGACCGAAGGGAATGGTGATTATCCAGGAGAGACTTTTCTTCACAGTCCCAGTCTATGGCCGCGACCATTGGTTTCGTTAGCCTGTGCCGATGTCCAGCCCGTACTACCTCGATTTCGATTCGGCGACTTGGTCCGCTCTCAGGGCCAACACACCGCTGACCCTGAGTGAGTCGGACATCGAGGAGATCCGCGGTATCAACGTGAACCTGGACATGGAGATGGTCGAGGCCTCCTATCTCCCGTTGTCCCGTTTGCTCAATCTCCATGTCCAGGCGGGTCTACAGCTGCGTGCGGTCACCGACACTTTCCTGGACTCACCGCCCACCCCCTCCCCATTCATCATCGGCGTGGCCGGTTCGGTTGCGGTAGGCAAATCGACGATTTCCCGTGTGCTTCAGGGTCTCCTCGGGCGATGGCCACAACACCCTGATGTTGAGTTGGTAACCACCGACGGGTTTCTCTTTCCCAACGCCGTGCTCGAGGAACGCGGTCTGATGGATTCGAAGGGGTTTCCGGAGAGCTATGACCGCCGGGCCCTTCTCGAGTTCATCGCCCGGGCCGCTGCGGGTGAGCCGCAGTTGGAGGTGCCGGTGTACTCACACTTCAAATACGACATAGTCGAGGGTGCGACCAGGGTGATCGATAGGCCCGACATCCTCATCGTCGAAGGGCTCAACGTGCTTCAGGCAGGTGAGTCCGGGGCTTTTGTGTCAGACTATTTCGACTTTTCGATCTTCGTGGATGCCGACCCCGGTGACATCGAGAGCTGGTATCTGGAGCGGTTCCGCACTCTGCGGGATACAGCTTTTGCCGATCCGCAAGCATATTTCCACAAGTTCTCGGGGTTCACGGACGAACAGGCCTTCGAAGTCGCCTCGCACATATGGCGCACCGTCAACCTCAAGAACCTGATGGAGAACATCCTTCCGACCAGGGATCGGGCGAGTCTCATCCTGGAAAAGGCGGCCGACCACAACATCAGACGGGTCCGGCTCCGCCGCTGAAGGCTAACCTCTCGTTTCTGTGACCAAGATCTTCAACAGGCTTTTCAGGGCCAGCCTCTTTCAACGTGACGCGTTTCGGGAGGCCTATTTCGACAATGACGCATCAGCCGATGGGGCAATTACGGTTTCGCTGGTGGCAGCGGCCACATATCTTGGCCTCCTGGCGGCTTCCGCCCTCACGTTCAGCGTTACGGGATTGCTTGCCTGGGTGATCGGCGGTGTCACCTCCTGGCTGATCCTGGCCTTTGCTACGTGGGGAGTGGCCAGGTACTTCTTCAATTCGATGGCCCGGCCGCAGATCATGGTGGGGGTACAAGGTCTGGCGGTGCTGCCTCTCGTCCTCGATGTCTTCGACAATCAAGTCATCGGGGCTCTTGGCCTGGTCTGGTATATCGCCTTGCTGGTAATGGGGACCCGGGAGGTAACCGACCTGGACATAAAGAAATCCGGGGTGTCGGTTTTGATAGGTTTCGCGGCAGCGGTTCTGGTCCGAGCCCTGCTCAATGTTCCCTTCGCCGCCTTTTCGTCGATCTTCTGAATGGGGGTAGTGAGGCTCGACCTATCCTACGACGGGACAGGTTTCCGGGGGTATGCCAAGCAACCGGGGCAAAGGACCGTCCAGGGAGAACTCGAATCGGCATTGGACAGGGTTCTCGATATCGAAGCCCAGACCTCAGTGGCGGGGAGAACCGATGCGGGTGTGCATGCACGCCACCAGGTGGTCTCATTCCAGGCAAACGATGTCGATACCACACGGCTGCAACGGTCCCTGAATTCGATGTTGTCGCGCGAGATCGTGGTCAAGGAATGCTCCATCGCAGATGATGGGTTTGACGCTCGTTTCTCAGCGAAGCGACGAACCTACCGATATGCCATCAGCATTGCCCCGTATCCCGATCCGATGCGAAGGAGCCAAATCTGGTATCCAGCCGATGAGGTGGAGGTCGACCTGCTCAACCAGGCCGCGGAGCAATTCGTCGGAGAAATCGACTTCACTTCCTTCTGTCGCTCGGTGTCGGGCAAGAGCAACGTTCGCCGGGTAGAACGTTCCATTTGGGAAGCTGGCCCCGGTGGCGACCTCTGGTATTGGGTCGAGGCCAATGCCTTCTGCCATCAAATGGTCCGTTCCCTCGTCGGCGCTTGCTATGACGTTGCCCGGGGCTACTTCGGGCTGGATGACCTGTCGAAGGTCATCGCCAGCGCGAACCGGTCCACCACTGGGACAATCGCCCCACCCCACGGTCTGACCCTGTGGGAGGTCACTTATGACGGGTGAGTCGATGACAAATTCCGATTTCCCTTTGAGCCTGGTCCCGCTTACCATATGGTGGCTCCCCAGCGGAGCCGTTTCCCCAAACGCACCCCGCTATTTCACTGTGCGAGGCAGAACGTTTCATGACTAACAACAAGACTTATTCGCCCAAATCCGGCGAGATCGATCGAACCTGGTGGGTCGTCGATGCCACCGACCTTCCACTGGGGCGACTGGCTTCTGAAATTGCCCAGATTCTTCGGGGTAAGAACAAGCCAATCTTCGCTCCGCATGTCGATTGCGGCGATTTCGTCGTGGTGGTCAACGCGGAAAAAGTTGCGGTGACTTCAAACAAGAGCCAGGGCAAAATCTACTATCGGCATTCGGGGTATCCGGGTGGGATCAAGGCAGAAACCTTTGACCGGCTCCTGGAGCGTCGACCCGAGGCGGTTATCGAACGGGCCGTCACCGGGATGCTCCCCAAGAACAAGCTAGGCCGCCAGATGGCGAGAAAGCTCAAGGTCTACGCAGGGCCTGACCACGAACACGCTGCCCAGCAGCCTCAGTCCCTCGAATTCAAGATCCGAAAGGTCGAAGTCTGATGGTAAAACCACTCGTCCAGTCCACCGGCAGGCGCAAAGAAGCGGTCGCCAGGGTCCGTCTCTACGACGGGTCGGGCCAGGTAAGCCTGAATAACCGGCAGCTCGAGAATTATTTCCCGACCATGGCGATGCGGATGCGGGTCATGGAGCCATTGCAGCTGACCGACACACAGGGTCGTTATGACATTTCCGCCACTCTCGAAGGCGGAGGCACCACGGGCCAGGTCGACGCACTACGTCTCGGTATCGCCCGGGCGCTGATCGAACTCGACCCCGGACTCCGCCCCACCCTCAAGAAGGCCGGTCTACTCACCCGGGACGCCCGGGTGGTCGAGAGCAAGAAGTACGGTCTTCGCAAGGCGCGACGGGCGCCGCAATACACCAAGAGGTAGTGGTGAAAAACCTCCGTCGTCTCGTCGACGATGGGTTGCCCATCTTCGGCACCGATGGGGTCAGGGGAGTCGTCGGCATCGAGCTCGACGCCGAACTCGCCCTCGCCATCGGGCAGGCGGCAGGTTCTTATCTCCGTGGTGGCCCGGTTCTAGTAGGCACCGACACACGTCGTTCGGGGCCGATGCTGTCCCTGGCCCTCCAATCGGGATTTCACTCGGTGGGGATTGACACGATCGATGTCGGAGTCCTCCCCAGCGGAGCCATCAGCTACCTCACGTCCACGTCCGCGGCGACAATGGGTGCGGTTGTATCGGCTTCCCACAACCCGGCGGAAGACAACGGGATCAAGCTCCTGTCGTCGAAAGGGTCGAAACTCCCGGACGATGTGGAACGGGAGGTGGAGGACCGACTTCGATCATCCGGATCAATGACATCCGTTGGAAGCGACATCGGCACCAGATTTCTCGACGCCGATGCAAAGTATCGGTACCTCGACCATCTCGTCGATGCATCCCGATACAGTCTCAGCGGTCTGAAGATCGCCATCGATTGTGCTCACGGTGCAGCATACGAGGCAGCCCCGGAGCTCTTTCATCGCCTCAAGGCCGACGTGGCTGTATATGCGAACGCACCGGATGGGTCGAACATCAATCTGGAGAGCGGGGCGACCCACCCCGAGTATCTCGCCAACATGAAGAACGGGCGCATCGGCCTCTGCTTCGATGGTGATGCCGACCGGCTGATTGTCGTTGACGAAGACGGCAAGGTTGCCAACGGAGATGTGATCATGGCAATAGTCGCCAGGCATCTCAAAAGCCAGGACCGACTCAGGAACAACTTGCTGGTGGCGACCGTGATGTCAAATCTCGGCCTCCATAAATCGATGACCGAAAGCGGTATCGACCTGGTGACGACCAAAGTGGGTGATCGTTATGTGATGGAAGAGCTGCAGTCGAGGAAGGGACTCCTCGGCGGTGAGCAGTCTGGCCACATTATCTTCACCGACACCGGTAACACCGGGGACGGGCTGATGACGGCCGTCCGTCTCCTCAATGTGGTGGCAGGGTCGGGTCGAGAGCTGCGCGACCTGCGAGCAGAGGCAATCACCGAGTTTCCACAGGTGCTGGTGAATGTGGCGATAGCTCGTAACGCCGACCTCGATGGGGCTGTCGAATTGTGGGAGGAAGTCGCTGAAATCGAGGCGAGTCTCGGTAGCGAGGGGCGGGTTCTGGTAAGGCCTTCGGGAACGGAGCCCCTCATTCGCATAATGGTGGAAGCTGCTACAGAAAACGCGGCGAGGAGCTACGCTGATCGTATTGCCGGGATCGCGACGTCGGTCCTTGGAAAGGAGGAGAACCGCACCAATCAATCATGAAAGTCAACAATCTATAGCGCCAGACCTCGCCCGAGACGGACGAGGTGACGAGGAGGAAGGTTATCGAAAATTCGGCGGATGCCTTCCCGGCCGATCCAGGTCGTCAGCGTTGTGACTCAAAGCCCGGGAGCAATCCCGGCGACAGAGGTCCATCGCACGGATGTGCCAGCCAGTGGCACCGACATTCATGGTCCAGCCATTTGTTGTTCGCAGCCCGACATTCCGGGCTCGCATTTCTCTAAGGAATCTCTGTTATGTGTGGAATAGTTGGATATGTCGGCCCCAGGCCAGTCCTCGATGTGTTGCTACCCGGACTTTCCCGTCTGGAATACCGGGGCTACGACTCGGCGGGAATCGCCATCAATCATCGTGATGGGGTGACCATCACCAAGAGTGCGGGTCGGATCGCCGACCTGGTGCGGTTGCTCGAGAAGGAGAGCCCCAATGATGGGGTGTCAGGAATCGGGCACACACGGTGGGCCACCCACGGTGCGCCGAACACGGTCAATGCCCATCCCCACGTTGATTGTTCCGGTGACATCGTTGTTGTCCACAACGGAATAATTGAAAACTGGGTCGAGCTCAAGAAAGCGTTGGTCGATGAAGGCCATGCCTTCAATAGCGATACCGACACCGAATTGGTGGCCCATCTCATCGAGTCGATGGGGGACATTCCACTCGCCGATGCGGTGAGACAGGTCATGAATCAGGCGCATGGCGCGTTGGCGCTGGCTGTGATCCGTCGCGACGACCCCGACCTATTGGTGGGAGCACGGAGGGGTTCGCCGCTGGTTGTCGGGCTGGGCGACGGCGAGAACTTCCTGGCATCGGATATACCGGCGTTCCTGGAACACACCAAAAACATGGTGATAATCGATGACGACCGGGTGGTAGAAGTAACAGACCACTCGGTGGTCGTCACTGACCTCGCTGGCAATGTGGTGACACCAGAGGAGCGGGTTGTCGCTTGGGACCTCGAAGCAGCGGAGAAAGGCGGGTACTCCACGTTCATGCTTAAGGAGATCCATGAACAGCCACACGCTATCGCTGACACCCTGGCCGGTCGCATAGTCGGCGGGCGGGTCGTTCTCAACGAGTTGGACATTGACGACAACCTGCTGCGATCTGCTGACAAAGTGATCGTGGTCGCCTGCGGGACTTCCTACCACGCAGCGATGATGGCGAAATACGCCATCGAGCGATGGACCAGGATGCCGGTTGAAATCGACATCGCCTCAGAGTTCCGATACCGCGATCCGGTCCTCAACGAAAGGTCTCTCGTCATCGGGATCAGCCAGTCGGGCGAAACCATCGACACACTGGCCGCCGTTCGCTATGCACGTGCCCAGGGTTCCACAGTGATCGGCGTCTCCAACGTCGTCGATTCGGCATTGGCCAGGGAGTCGGATGCCGTGCTGTACACCCGCGCCGGCCTCGAGATCGGTGTGGCGGCCACGAAGACCTTCACCACCCAACTTGTGGCGATGCAGCTTCTCGGCCTGTATCTGGCTCAGGTTCGGGGCACCCAGGACCAGGGCGCCATCGAGTTATTGGTTGGTGAAATGGATCGGCTACCCGACCTCGTCACTAGGGTGCTCGAACAGTCGGATGAGATCGAGGCGGTGACCCGGAATTGGGCCGACGTTCGGGACTTCTTCTTTCTGGGGCGTTCCGGCGACTTTCCCGTTGCCATGGAGGGAGCACTCAAGCTCAAAGAGATCGCTTATGTTCGGGCGGAGGGATATGCCGCTGGTGAGATGAAGCATGGCCCAATCGCCTTGATCGAACCCGGTGTCGTCGTGGTCGGGGTCGCCACCGACAGCCATGTGACTACCAAGACCCTTTCCAACATGGAGGAGATGAAGGCGCGAGGCGGGACCATCGTTCTCGTGGCGGAGGAAGGCGACGATGTCGGCTCCGTTGCCGATCACATTTTCCGGGTTCCCGCAGGACCCGACCTTCTTTGCACCGTGACCGCGGTGATACCCCTGCAATTGCTTGCCTATCACGTGGCAACCGCCAAAGGCCTCGATGTCGACAAGCCCCGCAACCTGGCCAAGACGGTCACCGTTGAGTAGGAGCGGTAACCTGGGAAAGTGAACATCCTAGGCCTCGGGGTAGACCTCGCCGATATCGACCGAATTGAGAGGGTCCTGGAAAAGTACCCCCGTTTCGCCCAGCGGTGTTTTACCGAGCACGAACAGGAGTATGCGTTCAGATTCGCCAAGCCTTCGCGCCGGCTGGCAGCGCGTTTTGCCGGCAAGGAAGCGGTGATGAAGTCTCTCGGAACCGGTTGGCGCCGTCTCAATTGGAAAGAGATCGAGATAACCGGGGGAGGCAAGCCGACGGTTCGGATGAATGGCAGGGCCGCTAAGCGTGCCGAAATGCTGGGAGTCACCGAGGTTCTCGTCACCATCACCCACACCGACACATCGGCGCTGGTCATGGCAATCGCTGTAGGCGACCACAGCTGACGTCGGTATCCTCGACAGGGTGAAACCAGTCCTGACCGCCGACGAGTATCGCCGGGTCGACAAGGCCTATTCCGGCGACCTCGACGTGGCGATGGACCGTGCAGGATATGCAGTCGCCCTTGCCGCTACCCGAATCGGTGTGGGTTATGGCACCCGGGTATCGGTACTGGCAGGAACCGGCAACAACGGTGGCGATGGTTACGTCGCGGCCAGGTATCTGCATGGCCGCGGGGCGGCAGTGACGGTGCACACCCTTGGGCCTCCGAAAACGGAGGTAGCGTTACGGGCACGAGAAGCTGCGGTGGCGGTTGGGGTGCGAATCGCCGCGATGGGCAAACCGGATGACGCCGAGATCCTGGTCGATGCGGTGTTCGGCGGTGGCGTACGAGACGGGATTCCGGCCCAGCTAGTCCCATGGATGGATGCATCCCTGCCGGTGGTTTCGGTCGATTTTCCCTCCGGGCTCGACCCGAACTCGGGGTCGATCGACGGTCCTGTCTTCAAAGCCAGCGAAACAGTCACATTTTCGACGCTGAAGACCGGCCATGTCCTCGGGTCCGGCCCGGACGTCTGTGGTCGGGTCACCGTCTCCGACATCGGTATCAATGGGGGCGAACCGTGTATGTATGTTGCTGAGGAGGAAGATACAGCCCTTCCCCCTCGCTCCCGGAGATCGCACAAGTGGTCCACAGGGTCGGTGCTTGTTGTTGGTGGCTCGTCGGGACTGGAGGGGGCAGCAGTGATCGCGGCGGAGGCCGCCCTCTCTTTTGGCGCTGGATCGGTGGCGATCGCCTCTCCCAATCAATCCGGTGTGGTTTCGAACAGCGTTGAGTTTCCCACCTTCACTTTCGAAAGAGTGGTCGAACACCTCAGCCGGTTCGACGTTGTCGTTTTTGGCCCGGGGCTCGGCGCCGAAGATCTGGCTGCAGGCATCTCGTTGGCTTCTACCGCATCCCGTCTGGTGGTGGATGCCGGGGGCCTCCAGCCGGATATCGTCGGAGTTCTCCAGGCAGGAAAAGTCGAGTTCATCCTCACGCCTCATTCGGGCGAGTTTGAGCGTATCTCAGGTGGCAGCGGAGGTACCTTCGCAGTCCGGGCTCTGGCAAACAAGGTTGGCGGAGTGGTGCTGTTGAAAGGGAATCCCACCCGGATTTCAGATGGTGGTCTGCCGATTCTGGTCGCCACGGGCGGGCCGGAGCTGGCCACGATCGGAACCGGGGACGTCCTCTCCGGGATGATCGCCGCCGCCTGGGCCCGCGGTTTGCCACCGGTCCAGTCGGCCGTAACCGGCGCCTACTATCACGGAATTGCCGCCCGCCACCTCGCCGCACGAACCACCCTCACCGCTCGAGAACTGGCACGCGAGGTGGGACAATACGCATGGTGAGGCCGACGTACGCCAGGATCGATCTCTCGGCGATAAGGCATAACGTCGAGGTCTTGAGAAGCCTTATTGCCCCGGCGGAGTACTGCGCCGTGGTGAAGGCAGACGGTTACGGACATGGAGATGTCCCTGTGGCCACGGCAGCCCTGGAAGCCGGGGCAACCCGTCTCGCAGTGGCACTGGTCGAGGAGGGCATTCGACTCCGTGAATCGGGGGTAACGGCGCCGATACTGGTGCTGTCAGAACCACCTCCGGCTGCAGCAGCAGAACTCTGGCAGTGGGACCTGACCCCGTCGGTATACACCGAAGCCTTCGCACAGGCACTCGGCCCCGGCGGCAAGGGTCGTCGGGTTCATATCAACGTGGACACCGGTATGCATCGCGTTGGCGTTGCGCCGGAGAAGCTCGGCGCTTTGCTCGGCGTGGTGGGCGCCGTTGGTCTGGAAATCGAAGGGATTTTCACGCACTTTCCTGTGGCAGATTCGAATCGCTCGTTCACCATGGGACAGGTGGAGGCTTTCCAGGCAATCGTCGACGGTCTCGATGTCCCGCTGGCCCACATGGCCAATACTCCGGGCGCAATTCTCTTTCCCGGGGCGCGGGCCGACTTCGCCCGGATCGGCCTGGGCACATATGGACTTCACCCTTGCAGCGCCACCCGCGACATCGTGGATCTGCAGCCGGCGATGAGCGTGATCTCCGCCGTGAGTTTTGTCCAGCGGCTACCGGCGGGCACCCGGCTTTCCTACGGGCGAACACGCGAGCTGGAGAAAGACTCGACGGTGGTCACAGTGCCCATCGGATATGCAGACGGCTTCTGGCGCTTGCTCTCCAACTCCGGAAAGGCGCTGGTTGGAGGGGAGTTCTGCCCGCTGGCGGGGACGGTGACGATGGATCAAACGATGTTTGTGGTCGGCGATGCCGATGTGGCGATCGGTGACGAAGTGGTTCTCATCGGTGTGCAAGGAGAAGGGTCGGTCTCGGCCGACGACTGGGCCGACGACATCGGCACGATCTCCTACGAAATTGTCTGTTCGGTCGGTCCCCGGGTACCGAGGAAGTTCGTGTCATGAACCAAACGGTCACAGCCATACCTGGAATCGAAGTCGGGCACTGGACCGAATCTGTGGCAGGAACGGGATGTACGGTGATATCCCTTCCTGAACCCAATGTCGTGGCGGTCGAAATCCGCGGAGGAGCACCGGGGTCGAGGGAAACTGCACTCCTCGAGCCGGGGATGCGTGTGGAGCAATGTCAGGCGATATTGCTTACCGGCGGGAGCGCTTTCGGGCTTTCGGCTGCCGATGGGGTGGTCGTTGCGTTAGCCGAAGACGGTCGGGGCCACGAAACCGGGGTCGCCCGGGTGCCGATCGTCCCGGCTGCAGTCATCTTCGATCTGTATCCAGGAGATCCCGCTCGCCGTCCCGGCCCCGAGGAGGGTGCGCTGGCCTATCGGAGTCGCAGCGCCGACCCGGTTGTCAACGGACTGGTCGGAGCAGGCACGGGTGCGACCGTGGCAAAGTGGCGTGGCTTCGAGTACATGGTCCCCGGCGGGTTGGGGAGTGCCAGTCGTCGGGTGGGGGATGCGACGGTGGCCGCTCTCGTCGTCGTCAACGCCGTGGGCGATGTGTTCTCGATCGCCGGCGAGCCTCTTACCGGCGGACCGCATGAACCGGGGCCTCCGATGCTGGTGCCGCCATCGTTCACCAACACCACTCTGGTCGTCGTGGCGACGGATGCCGGGATCAGCCGCGTCGAGTTGGGCCGTCTGTGTATCCGTGCCCATGATGCTCTGGCGACGTGTATCAGGCCTGCCCATACCCGATTTGACGGCGACATCGCATTTGGCGTTTCCTGCGGTGCACATCCCGGCGATGTCGAGGCACTGGCGGAGGCGGCCTATGGGGCCACGGCCGCAGCCATCGAAAACGCACTGACTTCATCGCGTTCGTGACATCATGAGTTCCATCGTATGTTTGAAATAGCCTGTCCGACTTCCGGGGAGACCCGCGCCTTCGCCAGCAAATTGGCCTCTCTGGTCACCCCTGGGGATGTTGTCGTGCTGGCCGGCCCACTCGGTGCCGGGAAGACTCTTTTTGTCGGCGGACTCGGGGCGGGCCTTGGGCTTGACGAGCCGGTATTGAGCCCGTCCTTCGTGCTGGTCCGCACGTATCGGTCGGGCTTTATTCCGATAATTCACGCTGACGTTTACCGACTGGGCACGTTCAATGAATTCGACGACCTGGGGCTGCTCGATGAGGCGGCGGACGGCGTTTTGGTCATCGAGTGGGGAGACGCCATCGAGTCGAGCCTTCCGGCCGATCATCTCAGGATCGATTTCGCTGTCGGTGAAGATGGAACCCGCACCATTTCTCTCCTACCGCTCGGATCCTGGGAAGATCGCGACTGGGAGGCCATTCTGTGAAGTTTCTGGCAATTGAAACCGCTACGCCCGGAGCATCGGTGGCGGTGGTCGAGGACGCGACCACACTCGCGGCCGCTTCGAGGATCGACCGGGTCGGTCATGCCACATTCCTGGTCCCGGCCATCGACTTCTGCTTCGACCAGGTGGGCTGGTCACCATCCGATCTCGATGCGGTGATTGTCGACATCGGGCCTGGCCTCTACACAGGGATCCGGGTGGGCGTTGCCACCGCCCAGGGGATTGCAGCAGCCTTTGGCATCCCACTCGTCCCGGCGATTTCCCTGGACGCCATAGCCCTTGAAGCTCGTACCGGCCATCGTCAGATCTGGGCGCTCGTCGATGTGAGAAGAGGCGAGTTGGCGGTAGCCCGGTATCGCCCCGTGCCGGGTGGTGTCGTCAAGGAGGGTGGCGTCGAGTTGGTTACCCCGGAAGTCCTCCGGGCCCAACTGGTAGAGAACGACGAACAGTCCTTGATAGTTGGCGACGTTGGCTCTCTCCCAGAGGGATTTATCGCCGGGATTCACCGGGCGAAGGTCGGACGACCCCGGTATCCATATGCGGTGGCGCTTGCAGAGGTCGGGAGGGGAAGGTTCGACAAGGAGTCCTTCCCGTCGCCTGATGAGATCCGCCCGATGTACCTCCGCGACGCCGATGTAACAATCAACTGGGAGAAAGTGCGACAGGAGGGCCCGTGGGGAGCACAGTGAGCGATCGACAGATTCGCCGGCTCTCGTCGAATGACATCGATCGCCTGGTGCAGTTCGAGGCGGCCAATCAACCGATTCCGTGGACGCCAGGTGTCCTCAACGACGAGGTCGTTGCGGAGAACCGTGTCTACCTGGCGATTCTGGATGGCGACAGTTTGTTTGCATATGGTGGGCTGATGGTGGTTGGCGAGGAAGCTCACATTCTCAATCTCCTGGTGGCGCCCGATCAACGTCGCAACGGGTTGGGACTCCTTTTGTTAGTCGGATTGATCAAGGAAGCGATTGTCATCGGCGCGAGGCATTTGACGCTCGAAGTTCGATCGAGGAATGTTCCCGCAATCACTCTTTATCGCAAATGCGGCCTGGCGCCGGTCGGAATCCGTCCCGGCTACTACGGAGATGA
>DATDCF010000162.1:0-2695 GCA_036524475.1 Acidimicrobiia bacterium
TTCCATCGGACCTCCTCCTCGGCTAGAACCCGACGCCGGGACAAATTATGCCCGAGAGTTCCTGTCTCGCCGCCCTAGCCACCCGTGCGGTTGAGCCGCCAGACCAGGAGCGCCGATGCCAGGCCAACCAGGCCAAGGCCACCCCAGATGAATGGGGAGGTCGGCGGGGTGACCGTTTCAGTAGCCAGTGGGAGAACCGTTGTCGTGGTCGACGTGATTGCGGTGCCGGCGGTGGAGGTCGTCGTCGCAATCGAAGTCGTGGGACCAAGAGCTGACGCATACGTCGGGGTCGGGTCGGGAAGGGTCGTCGTAAGTTCAATGCTCGCCGAAGAGCCGCCCTCCCCGGCCGGACTCGGCGCCGCCGGCGCGATGGGAACCGCCGATGAGGTGGCTGGCGCCGTCGTAGTTGCAATGCTGTTGCGCGCTGCATTTACATCACCCCACAAGCTCCCGGTCACATACGAGTAGAGGTTGTCTCCGGGACAGGTGGTTTGGCTCATCGTTCGATGGCCGGTGATCGTGGGAGTGGTGACCGACGACCCCGCCGGCCACAAGTTCGATCCCCGCGAGACAAACGAGACCGTGGCCCCTGCGGAGGTATCCACCGCATACCGGTCAGCCAGCCACGCCAGGAGAATTGCCAGCGAGTTCTTCGAGGCAACGCTGGGAGCGACGCTGTTGTAGTCGCCGATGACACAGACGAGCTGGCTAAAGCCCTGATTGCCACCGGTGGCATCGCCGGCCACCGGACCATCGAGACTCCCCGACCTTCCCTCCCAAATCCCCCCGTCGGCATCGATGAGGAAGTTGTATGCGATGTCGTTCCAACCTTTCTCCGGCCCGGTGTGAAAGTCGTAAAAAGCGCGAAGGATGTCGGGTGCATCAGCACCGGTGTGGCCGTTTTGGGAGGCGGAATGATGGACGAGCAGGAACTTGACATCTTCAGCAGAGAGCGGGCCTTTGGGTGGCCGGTTCAACGCCCAACTGGACCGTGGATTGACAGTGACGGCACCAGCACGTGGCGAATGTGACAACAGAAACATCCCGCCGACGGCCAATGCGGCGCCGTTGCGGATGAATGTGCGTCGGCTGAGGCCACCCCCGGTACGAACGTTGGCGATTTCCACCTCCCAAAGCTTAGGTTTAGCCGGGCATTTGTTTACCGTTCTCCAGAATGAAGAGGTCCAATGAAACGCACCGCTGAGGCTGGCCTCGCCATTTTCGTAGTTCTCGTGATCGGGGTCGGGCTCTGGCTCTTCGCCGATGGCGATCTCGGCGAACCGGGCACCAGCCCCACCGTACCGATCGAGGAGGTGGATACCGAGGCAGTGGCCCGTGGGATGCAACTCGCCACCGACAAGGGTTGTGCGGCGTGTCACACTTCCGATGGAACACCATTGACCGGGCCAACCTGGAAGGGCCTGGCAGGTTCCACCCGACCTCTCGAATCAGGCGAAACCGTCGTTGCCGACACGGCATATCTCTTCAACTCGATCGTCGATCCCGGGTCGCAGATAGTGGAGGGCTTTGCGGACGTCATGCCGGCTGACTACGCCGAGACTTTGACCGAGGCAGAAATCAACGATTTGGTCGCCTACATCCAATCCCTGGCCGGATAGCAAGAGACTTCCGCCTTTATCGGGCCACGACCTCACCGGGTGCTTTCCGTCCACCTCCAGAAACGACGGAGTCGCGAAAACCACGCGTTCCGATCAAAGTTGGTGTCTAGGGTCCACCCTCCCCGCCGACTCCGTCGGCGGTACTCCCTCCTGAAGGAGGGAGAGAAGATCGGTTCAAACTTGATAAAGGTCGACTCAGGTTGTAGGATAGGCCCCTACTTAGACCTATAGAAGGATTTTATCAATGGCAAAGGCAGTTGGTATCGATCTCGGTACCACAAACAGCGTGATTGCGGTCCTCGATGGTGGCGATCCCACCGTGGTTGCCAACGCAGAGGGCGGAAGGACCACTCCATCCGTGGTTTCGTTCAAGGACGGCGAAGTTCTGGTCGGCGAGGTGGCAAAACGTCAGGCGATCACCAACCCCGACCACACCGTCCGTTCGGTGAAACGTCACATGGGAACCGATTGGACGCTCACTGTCGACGACAAGAAGTACACCGCCCAAGAGATTTCGGCGCGCATCCTGATGAAGCTCAAGCGTGACGCCGAGGCCTTTCTCGGCGACACCGTAACCGACGCCGTCATCACGGTCCCCGCCTACTTCAACGACGCCCAACGTCAGGCCACGAAAGAAGCCGGCCAAATCGCCGGACTCAACGTGCTGCGGATCATCAACGAACCCACCGCAGCCTCACTTGCCTATGGCCTCGACAAAGCGGCTGACCAGACCATCCTCGTCTATGACCTCGGAGGTGGGACGTTCGACGTCTCGGTTCTCGAAATTGGCGATGGGGTGTTCGAGGTGAAAGCCACGTCGGGTGATACCAAGCTGGGTGGTGACGACTGGGATGAGTCCCTCATGCAGCATCTGATCAAGACCTTCAAGAACGACCACGGTGTTGATCTCGGTGCCGATCGGATGGCGACGCAGCGGCTGAAAGAAGCTGCTGAGAAAGCAAAGATCGAGCTTTCCAGCGTCCCGGAGACGGAAGTCAACCTTCCCTTTATCACGGCTACAGATGCCGGCCCATTACATCTCCAACAGAAGATAACGCGCTCGGAGTTCGAGAAAC
>DATDCF010000163.1:0-6051 GCA_036524475.1 Acidimicrobiia bacterium
GGATCATCTTTGCCGCCTGTTTGGTGACCTCTGATCCACTCCCCATGGCGACACCGATGTCTGCCTGCTTGAGGGCAGCAGCGTCGTTGACGGCGTCACCTGTCATGGCAACCACATCGCCGGACGACTGCATTAACCTCGCCAGCCTCACCTTGTCCTCGGGGGCAACCCGCCCGAAGACGTGGATTTGGGGGAGTTTCTCGATCACTTCTTCATCAGACATTTGCGAGAGCTCGAGACCGGTGACGACGCCCGGGCCGAGTCCGAGCTGGTCGGCAATGGCGCGAGCCGTGATGGTGTGATCTCCGGTGATCATCCTGACGTCGATACCGGCACCCTGGGCAACCTGCACCGCGTCCCGGGCCTCAAGACGTAGTGGGTCGATAATTCCCACCAGGGCGACGAATAGCAGACGACTTACGGAGGCAAAACGGTCCTGGGAGGCAGCTGTCATTTCGGTGTCGTCGAGATCGCGAACGGCAAATCCGAGGACCCGCAGACCCTGCTCGGACAATTGCTGGTTAGCCGCGAGGATTTCTTCTCTTACTTGCTCGATGGGGACCGTCACACCCTTCCACACGGCACGGTCACAGAGTCCCAGGACAACGTCGGGAGCGCCCTTGACGCTCATGAAATGTGGAGCACGGAGAACGGCCGGCGCCAACCAGTCGGGGCGGTCATGGAAGGTGGCCATGAATTTGTATTCGGAGTCGAACGGGACCTCTCCGAGACGTGGCATCGCTCGTCGAGTTTCCGGGGCATCTACACCGATCTTGGCCGCAAGCACCACCAGCGCCGCCTCAGTTGGATCGCCAATGACCGATCCGTCATCACCTACTGTGGCGTCACTGCACAAGGTCAGGCCGAGTGCGAGGCCCCTGAAATCGGGAGTTGGTGCCCCGCCCACACCGAGAATGGCCCCGGATTTCGAGTAGCCACTTCCCTCGATCTGGTACCAACCCCCACCGGCGAGCATCTTGGTCGCGGTCATCGCGTTCATGGTGAGCGTGCCGGTCTTGTCGCTGTTTATCAAGGTGGTTCCACCCAGAGTTTCGACGTCGGTGAGGGTCTTGACCACTGCCTTGGCGTCGGCCAGCAGACGGGCGCCGGACGACAGCATCGCTTGAACGAAAGTAGGAAGGCCAGTTGGGATCGAGGCAATTGCGGTCGAGATGCAAAGCAGAAGGAGCGTCTCGACTTCCTGGTCGCGGACAAGCCCGAAAATTGCGATTATGGCGACTGCTCCCCACGCCATGAAGCCGAACACCTTGGTCAGGCTGTCGAGTTCCCGCTGGAGGGGTGACTTCGAGCGCTCGACCGAATTCACCATTCCGGCGATGTGGCCCATCTGCGTCGACTGCCCGGTTGCCGTCACTATGGCCACAGCTGTACCCCTTGTCACCTGGGTGTTCTGGAAGACCATGTTTATCTGGTCCCCGAGGGCGACATGGGCATCGTCGATGGTCGCCTTCGCCTTTGCTATAGGTGCACTCTCACCGGTGAGGGCCGCCTCTTGAACCTCCAGCGTTGCTGACGTGACGATTCGCCCATCGGCGGGCACGACGTCGCCCGCCTCGAGAAGGACGACATCGCCGGGGACGACGGTGATGGCTTCGATCTCAACCACTTCGCCTGACCGGATCAGGCGGGCGTGCCGTACCTGGAGTTCGGATAGTGCATCGACACTCGCCCGGGCCTTGAGCTCCTGGTTGGTGCCCATCACCACGTTGAAAGTCACCAATCCTCCGACGATCAACGCCGTTGGGATCTGGTCGATGAACAGGCTGGCCCCGGCGACGATGATGAGCATGATGTTCATCGGATTGGAGAGCTGCTCGATGGCGATCGCCCACCGGCTAGTCGGGGCTTCCTGTGGGATTTCGTTAGGCCCGTACTGGGCGAGTCGACGGTCTACCTCAGCCTGGTCGAGTCCCTTCTCTGTATCGACGGACAGACGTTTCGCTACCTCGGCCGGGTCTAGCCCATGCCAGACGACATCGTCGGAGGGTTGTGAGATGCGTGAACCGGCGATAGTCAAACAGGTACTCCTTGTAGTTCGCGACACAATATCAATACATTCCTGGCGATGGGATCAAGCGGTCCGATCTCATTCCAGCTGTCCGAGGGCTGGTGCCGCGACGGCGGTTTTCGCCGAAACCCTGGCTGATGTGCTAAAAAGCAGTCTTGTCGAGTCGCAATCGTTGCGAGTCGTGGTCGACAAATATCGATAGTTGAAAGAAGGGACTCTCGTGCCGCTTTTAGACCTCTTTTGGGCAATGCTCTGGTTCTTCCTGTTTTTTATGTGGATCTGGCTCCTCATCAGTCTGTTTACCGACGTCTTCCGGAGTGACGACCTTTCGGGCTGGGGCAAGTCCGGGTGGATCTTTTTCATGATCATCATCCCGTGGCTTGGCGCATTGGTATATGTCATCGTTCGCGGGAAGTCGATGCAAGATCGGGCGATCGCCGAGATGGCCAGGCAGGAGAAGGCGAGCCGCGCCTACATACAGGATGTGGCCAGTAGCGCATCGACTGCCGATGAGTTGGCCAAGATGGCTGCCCTTCGTGACAGTGGTGTGCTCACCGATCAGGAATTCGCCGCGCAGAAGAATGCATTGCTCAGCTGAACTGGTGACCCCAATCCGACAGGAGAAATTGTTGTGACGACGGCGGGGACGGCACAGGACACGTCGGCGCCACCCAAGGCATGGCACGGACTCGATGTTGCTGAGGTCGCCCAAGAGCTGACCGTGGCTCCCGAGCGCGGGCTGAGTTCCACAGAGGTGGCAGAGCGAATCAGCAGTTACGGGCACAACCGTCTTGCCGAGAAGAAGAAGGAGTCTGGCTGGCAGGCCTTCCTTCGCCAGTATCAGGACCTCATGCAGATAATTCTGCTAACGGCCGCTGTGGTCAACGTCGTCGTAACCGGTGAATGGTCTACAACAATCGTTCTCGTTTTGCTGACCGTTTTCAATGCCGTTCTCGGGCTACGCGGGGAATCAAAGGCCGAGGCAAGTCTGGCTGCGCTCTCCGAGACCATGAAGAACATCGCCAGGGTGCGGCGAGAGGGCGACGCTGTCGAGGTCGATGCGGCAGATCTGGTTCCCGGCGACGTCGTGTTGATCGAGGCCGGCAATGTCGTCCCCGCCGACGGTCGATTGTTCCTCGCGGCAACCCTCGAGATCGAGGAGGCCGCGCTGACCGGTGAGAGCACCCCAACGCTCAAGTCCGTAGACACAATCGCAGGGCCTGATGTCGGTCTGGGCGATCGGCTCAATATTGCGTTCATGAATACCTCCGTCACCCGGGGCAGGGGCGAGATGATCGTCACCGCAACGGGTATGGACACTCAGATCGGCCGGATCGCTGAACTCCTGAACAAGACCGAGGCGGACAAGACACCGCTTCAGAAACAACTCGATCGGCTCACTGTCTTGATTTCGGGCCTGGCCGGTCTGGCGTTTCTGGCGATGGTGTTGCTGGGATTGGTCCGCGACCAGGACTTGAACACGATATTCATCTCGGGTGTTGCCCTGGCGATATCGGCAATCCCGACCGGTCTACCCGCTGTCGTGACCACCATGTATTCGATGGGAACGAGGGCCCTGGCGGCGATGAACGCCATTGTCAAGCGTCTGCCTTCGGTAGAGACGTTGGGATCGGTCTCGGCGATCTGCTCCGACAAGACCGGGACCCTCACCCTGAACAAGATGACCGCGGTCGAGTTCACCGTCCCTGGCCAGAACAGATACAAGGTGAAAGGTGAGGGTTACAGCACTGTCGGGGAGATTCTCCATGCCGGCGGGGCGACCCTGCCCCTCGACGACGTGATGCTTCCGATGGCGTTGTGCGCCGATGCCCGTCTCGATGGTGAAGCTCTGATCGGCGACCCGACGGAGGGAGCCCTCATTGTCCTCGCCGAGAAGGGGGGCATCCACATCGACTCCGCACGGGAGATGTACCCGCGTGTCGCCGAAGTGCCCTTCGATTCGGAATACAAGTTCATGGCAACCTTTCACGCCATGAAAAATGCCGACGGCAATGACGTCATCCGCTGTTTCGTCAAGGGAGCACCCGACGTGCTCATCGACAGGGCCGGGCACTTCTGGCAACCCGGAGGTCCTACGGTCGCGATCACAGATGACAACAGGCATCTGGCGCTCGCCGAGAATGACCGGATGGCGGAGGGTGGAGAGCGGGTCATGGTCGTCGCGCGTCGTGACTTCGACCCACGGACTTTCGACGCCCGGGCAAATCTGATCGAGCAGGTAGTTGACCTGACGCTGCTGGCGATGATCGGGATTGTCGATCCGCCGCGGGCAGAGGCCAAAGACGCGATAGAGAAATGTCACAGCGCCGGCATCCAGGTGCGAATGATCACCGGAGACCACGCAGTGACGGCTGCGGCGATCGGCCATCAGCTGGGGATCGAGGGTACCGCGCTCACCGGTGCCGAATTCGCCGCACTCTCCGACGAGGAGTTGGCCGGCCGCCTCAATGAGATCGGTGTGGTCGCCAGGGTGGCCCCGGAGGATAAGATCCGCCTTGTCGATATGTTGCAAAAGGCGGATCACATAGTTGCGATGACCGGCGACGGTGTGAACGATGCACCGGCCCTTAAGAAGGCGGACATTGGAGTTGCCATGGGGATAACCGGCACCGAGGTCTCCAAGGGGGCGGCGGTCATGATTCTCACCGACGACAACTTCTCCACTATCGTCAAAGCGGTTGAATTCGGCCGGGCGATCTACAACAACCTGTTCGCATATATCCGGTTCCAGATGACCGCCCTGGTGGCGTTCATCGTCACCTATCTGCTCGCCGCGATCTTCCTCGTCCTTGGTGGGATCCCGTTCACGCCGGCAGTTGTGTTGTGGGTGAACTTCCTCGTTCAGGTCCCGATTGCTATCTCTCTCGGATTCGGCGAAGCGGCGCCTGGGCTCATGGAGCACAAGCCGCGGCCTCTCCGTCAGCCGATCCTCTCGAGAGTCCAGTGGGTCCGGGTAACAGCCATGGGTTTGCTCATGGCATTCGCCACGATCCTTGTGGAGGCGGTTTATGACGATCGGGCCACCGCGGCCACGATGGGCTTCGTCGTATTCAGCCTCTTCAACATCGTCCTCGGCCCGATATCCCGGAGTGAGACGAACACGGTATTCAATCGAGAGATCATCTCCGACCGCAGACAACTCCTTCTGATCGGGGCAGCATTCTTGTTCACTCTCCTGCCCACGCAACTGGAGTTTCTCAAGGGCTGGCTCGGCCTCACCGAGCTCACCGGCTACCAGTGGCTGATCGCGTTGGGGTTGGCCCTCGCCCTGGTCCTGGTCGACGAACTGGTCAAGCTGTTCATGCGGAGCAGTCTCCAGCCGTTGGAAACACAGCCTCCCCTCCGTCCTGCCGTGGCGGTGTGAGCGGAGTATCACGATGAGAGTCGTAATCGCCCTCGGAGGCAATGCGTTGTTGAAACGGGGCGAACCGATGACTGCGGAGGCGCAAAGGGCCAACGTCCGACTCGCCGCCCCGGCCCTGGCCGCGGTCGCAGGCAGACACAGTCTCCTTCTGTCCCACGGCAACGGTCCGCAGGTGGGCTTGCTCGCCCTCCAGGCTGCGGCGTACAAAGAGGTAGCGCCTTATCCCCTCGATGTGCTGGGGGCGCAGACCGAGGGCATGATCGGGTACGTTCTGGAGCAAGAACTGGGCAACATCCTCCCCATGGAGGTTCCGTTCGCCACGTTATTGACAATGATCGAAGTCGATCCCACCGACCCCGCTTTCGCCAATCCCACCAAATTCGTCGGCCCGGTGTACGACAAGGCCCAAGCTGAAGAACTGGCAGCCGACAAGGGCTGGAGCATCAAGGCCGACGGCGAGTACTGGCGAAGGGTGGTTCCATCACCCGAGCCGAAGCGAATCTTCGAGATCCGGCCGATCAGGTGGCTCCTGGAGAAGAACGTGGTGGTCATCTGCGCCGGCGGTGGGGGAGTCCCCACCATGTACGAACCCGGTGCCGAGCGGACGCTGATCGGTGTCGAAGCAGTTATCGACAAG
>DATDCF010000164.1:0-9976 GCA_036524475.1 Acidimicrobiia bacterium
GTCAGGGGACTCGAGGGCCGGAGAAAGGCCGTCAGTAGTTGAGCGACAGGCCACCAGCTCGCTACTGTCGCCGAAGTGCCCACCCTGATCCTCATCGACGGCAATTCGATCGCTTATCGCGCCTTCTACGCCCTACCCGAAGACCTCGCTACCAAGAGTGGACAGGTCACCAATGCCGTGTTCGGGTTCACGCGAATGCTGATTCGACTCCTCAAAGATCACGACCCCGATGGAATTGCAGTTGCATGGGACGTCTCCCGCCAGACCTTCAGGACCGAGGCATATCCGGAGTACAAGGCGAATCGTTCCAAGGCCCCTGACCACTTCCGCAGCCAACTCGGGCTGATGGACGAAGTGCTGCAGGCCCTCCAAATCAATCAGATACGCCAGGAAGGGTATGAAGCCGACGACATCATCGCGTCGATCGCAAAACAAGCGGTGAGAGACGATTGGGAGGTTCTGGTCGTGACCGGGGACCGCGATGCTTTTCAACTGGTGGGCGGCCCGGTGAAGGTGGTGTATCCGATGCGGGGAATTTCGGAGACCATCACCGCCGACGCCGACTATATCGAGGGCCGTTACGGCATCAGACCCGACCAGTATGTGGAATACGCCGCCCTCAGAGGGGACAATTCCGACAATCTGCCGGGGGTGCCAGGGGTCGGGGAGAAGACCGCTGCCAGGTTGATAGGCGATTACGGGAGTCTCGAGGCGATCTTTGCGGCGCTGCAGGACCAGACACCCAAGTTGCGGGAGAATATGGCGGCTGCCCGCGAGCAGGTTTTTCTTAACCGGCGACTGATGGCCCTCGTCGACGACCTCGATCTTCCCTTCTCGACCGACGACTACACCGTCAAGGAATGGGACAGAGCAACCGTCAAGGATCTCTTTGACTCGTTGGAGTTTCATTCGATGTGGTCGGACCTGGAACAGGCCCTTCCCGGTGCCACTCCACAGGGCGAAATCCTGGATGTCGAGACATCCCAGCTCGTTGACCCGGCGCGAGTGGCAGCCCTGGCGGGGCAGTCCGAACTGGTCGTCGGTTTGGTCGGCGGTCCTGAGGATCCTTTCGGACTGGCGATCTCGACGGGTCCCGGTCGAGCAGTCGTTGTCCCGATGGACGCCGCCGGCCCGATCCTGGACAGCCTGACCACCGGGAAATCGGCGGCAATCGGCCATGACCTGAAAACCTTCACCCGTGTGCTGCTCGGGTTGCGATACGACATCACTGCCCTGAGGATGGACACGGCACTGGCCGCATATGTCGTCAACCCCTCGCAACGGACCTACGAGCTCGAGGAACTCGCCGAACGGTTATTGAGCCTCGAAGTGGTGTCGGTTGACGGGGAAGACGGCGGTGCGGGAATGCTCCCGTTCGAAACCGGGCCTGACCTGGATACAGAAGGGAACCGGATCGAGGCTGTCAGACGACTTTCCGAATTCCTCACGAAAGAGCTATCGGACAAAGCCGAGGCGAAACTATTCAACGAATTCGAGCTTCCTCTGATCCCCGTGCTGGCCCGCATGGAGCACGCCGGGATCGGGGTAGATCGCAAGTATCTCGAGAATTTGGGGGACGACCTGCGGGTGCGGCTGGCCAGGTTGGAGTCGACGATCCAGGATCTCGCCGGAGAGCCGTTCAACGTCAACTCCACAGACCAGCTCCGCTCCATCCTGTTCGAAAAACTGGAGTTGCCGGTTCTGAAGAAGACCTCCACCGGGAAGCCGTCTACCGACCAATCCGTCCTCAAAAAACTCGATCATCCCCTGGTGGAGGCACTGCTCGAGTATCGAGAGTACGAAAAGCTCCGCAGCACGTACGTCGATGGGTATCTTCCGCTCATCGAAGACGACGGGCGGATCCACACCCGGTTCAACCAGATGGCGGCCACAACCGGTCGGTTATCGTCCGATCGCCCAAACCTCCAGAACATTCCCATTCGATCCGAGTCCGGGATGACCGTTCGTAAGGCTTTCGTGGCCGACCCGGGCTCGACCTTCTTGGTGGCTGACTACTCCCAGATCGAGTTGAGGATCCTCGCCCATATGTCGGGTGACCCGTTCCTGATCGACGCCTTCAAGAACGATCTCGACATTCACGCCGCCACGGCTGCCAGGGTCTGGCAGCTTCCGCTCGAAGAGGTGACCGTCGAGCAGCGCCGCACGGCCAAAATGATCAACTTCGGCCTCCTCTACGGGATGGAGGCGTTCGGTCTCGCCGAGCGCCTCGGTATCGGGCGTGAGGAAGCCAAACAGCACATCGATTCGTATTTCGACCAGTTTGAAGATGTGAAAGCATTCATGGCGAACGTGGTGACCCGAGCCCGGAATGACGGATATACCACCACGCTGTTCGGACGGAGGCGTTATCTCCCCGAACTCAAGTCGGACAACTTCAGAGTTCGGCAGATGGGGGAGCGGATGGCGCTGAATGCCCCGGTCCAGGGGACCGCCGCCGACGTGATCAAAAAGGCGATGATCGACCTCGACAACCGGATCAGGGCCGGGGCACTGGAGTCGAGGATGCTGCTCCAGATCCACGACGAGTTGATACTGGAGTGCCCCGAGAACGAGCTGACTCAGGCAACAGCCGTGGTCGTGGAGAGCATGGAACACGTCACCAGTCTCGACGTTCCGCTGCGCGTCGATGTCTCGACAGGAAAGAGCCTGGCGGCGGTAAAAGACTGATCGGCCGATTTCTGTTCGCCTTTGACGGTCCATTGGCATAGAATCACGACCAGCCTGTGCGGTTCCCGCGCAGAGTTCTTTCCAAAGAGGTATTTCCCTACACATGTCCAGCGATCAAGTAAACACCGCGCCCGAAGGAATTTCGGAAGAAGCGCCCGAGACCCCAGCAGCCGAAGCCGCGGAGGCCGTAACTCCCGAAGTTGAAACACCGGTAGCCGAAACCGCGGAGGCCGTAACTCCCGAAGTTGAAACACCGGTAGCCGAAGCCACGGATGAGCCGACTACCGAAGCCACCGCTGCTGAGGAGACCATGACCCAACAAGCCCCGGCAGATACAGGCGAGACCCCGGAACCTGCTGTCGCCGCACCATCCGTAGAGAGTCCGAAGGAAGAGTCCTCCGCATCCAGCGACGAACCCTCGGCCAACTCCGTGGCTATGGAGGCGCCGACCCCCAGAGTCGCCCTGGTCGCTCCGGATCTCAGCGATCTCCCCGATGACATCGGCGATGACTTCGAAGCTGCAATCGCCGCCACCGTTCTCGAGTTCAACGATGGGGACATCGTTGAAGGGACCGTGGTCAGTGTCGATAGCGACGGCGCCATGATCGACGTTGGATACAAGTCAGAGGGATTGATCCCCACCAGAGAACTCTCCATCCGAAACAACATCGACCCCCACGACTCAGTGAAGGTAGGCGATCGGGTTGAAGCGGTGGTCCTCACCAAGGAAGATGACGAGGGGCGCCTGCTCCTGTCGAAGAAGCGCGCAATGTACGAGCGTGCGTGGGGCAAGATTCACGAAATCGCGGCTGCTGATGAAACTGTCGAGGGAACGGTTATCGAGGTGGTCAAAGGTGGGCTTATCGTCGACATCGGGCTGCGAGGGTTTCTCCCGGCCTCACTTGTCGACCTCCGCCGGGTACGCGACCTCGACCCGTTCATCGGGGAGACAATCACCGCCAAGGTGATCGAACTCGACCGGGCTCGCAACAATGTCGTACTCAGTCGGAGGGCCTTTCTCGAAGAAGCCCAGGCCGAAGAACGCCAGGGTTTCCTCGACGATCTCGCCGAAGGCGAAGTCCGCGACGGAGTTGTCTCTTCGGTCGTGCATTTCGGTGCATTCGTCGACCTCGGCGGTATGGACGGATTGGTCCATGTATCAGAGCTTTCATGGCAGCACGTCAACCATCCCAATGAGTTGGTGAACGTTGGCGACAAAGTGCGGGTCAAGGTTCTCGAAGTCGATTTGAGCCGGGAGCGAATCTCACTGTCGATCCGCCAGACGACAGAAGATCCGTGGGACGTGTTCGCCGAAGGACACGACGTCGGGGATGTCGTCGACGGCACCGTCACCAAGACCGTCCCGTTTGGTGCGTTTGTCTCCGTCGGCGAGGGGGTCGAGGGTCTGGTCCATGTGTCCGAAATCGCGGTTCATCGTGTGGAGTCCCCGGAGTTGGAATTGTCCATCGGCCAGGCCGTCAAGGTGAAGATCACCGAGAAAGATGACGAGCGGCGTCGCATCTCGCTCTCGATCAAACAGGCGGCGCCCGACTACAAGGAACGCTCTGCTCCCGTTGATGAGCCTTCAGGAGCCAAGAAGCCGGGCCGGCGCAACCAGCCCCGGGAGTTTGAGCGGGAGTTCGGCGCCACCGAAGACGAGCGGCCGCCGATGCCTGTCGACGCTTCCCTCGAAGCGATCCTTCAAGAACTCAAAGAACGCGGTATCGGCCGCAGGTAGCGGCCGGGCAACCCTTCAAAATAAGGTCGCAAGTCCCATATCGTTTATGGGGGGCACGGGCACCTCGCTTACTATGTTCCGGCAGAGAATTGCTCAAGGGGCGGGATTTGTGTTCCGAAACCATCTCTGTGGAAATTGAACTGAAACGCCGGGCGGGGACCGCCTCGCCGGTAGCATGCCTCGGGCAAGTCGTCGCACAAGTGGCGAGCCACCGAGGGTACAACCGAAGGGGACTCAATGGGTAGGAGAGCAATAGTTCTTCTAGTGGCCTTGATTTTGGCCGGACTAGCCGCCTGGGCGGTATGGAACTTTTTAGATGGTGTAAAAACAGACGCTGAGGCCGAACAGGTCCAGGTCGACGTGTTCCGGGCCAACGGAGCGATTTCTGAAGGCGCCGATGGGTCAATCCTTCTCTCGACCGACGGTCTGCTCGAGGCCGGCACCGAGGAACAGATCGATCTTCCCGAAGACGCAATCACCACCCAGGAGGAACTCAACAATATCCTGAGCGGGCGTTTCGCCGCCGGACCGATTTCCGACAACGCCATCATCACCCGAAGTCAGTGGGTCGAAGTCACCAGCGATGTGACACCCCTGGCGGAGTTGATACCTTCGGGCAAGCAGGCGATGGCCCTGGGTCTCGATGAGATCCGTGGTGTGAATGGGTTTGTGCAACCCGGTGACAGGGTCAATCTCATTGTCACCCTCGACATCGCTGCCGACATCATTCCTGCCGACTTCCCGACCCTGCAACCCGATACGGGAGAGGGCGCGGCGGCACCAGGTGATCAGGCGGTCACTGTCACTTACACCCGGTTTGTTCTGCAGGGCCTGCCCGTCCTCGCAGTTGGGGAAGAGGTGCGACCAGACCCGGACGCACCCCCGGTTGTGACTGTTCCGACGACTACACCGGTAAACCCCGATGGAACGGAGACGCCGGCGCCGGAGGAGAATGTCATCATCACGCAGTTCGTCCTCGAGGTAAGCCCCGAAGACGCCGAGCGTTTGGCATTCGCTGTCGAGAACGGTTCGGTGTGGATGACTCTGGTTCCCGAAGACTTTGTAGAAGTTGAAACCAACGGCGTTATTATTGATACGCTTTTCGGTGGAAATATTCTCGACGACATCTTTTCCAACTGAGGTACTGATTCATGTCAATGGCTGAGCACAACCTGCTGGTTGTCGACCAGGACGATGACTTTCTTGCGAAAGCAAAAGAGTTGTTCGATGGTCGGCTACCAACGGCACGATCGCTGGAAACGGCTGAGGAGAGTCTTCAGTCCGGCAAGGTGAGAATGCTGCTGCTCGGCCCTTCATATACGACTGAGACGTCGATGGACGAGATCCGGGCTGTTCACAACTCGGATCCGTCCCTGCTCATCATGCTGGTGGCCGACCTGGTCACCTCCGATCTACTCCGAAACGCAATGAGGGCAGGTGTTTCTGACGTCCTCGAAATTCCGCTGGAAGAGCAGAAAATCGAGGAGGCGATCGAACGCTTCGCCCATGATGTGCTGAAGCGCCAGGGTGGGGTGACGAAGCAGAGCGACAATATCGAAGATACCGGTCGGGGCAAGGTCGTGACAGTTTGGTCTGCCAAGGGAGGCAGCGGGACGACTGTCGTAGCCACCAATGTTTCTCTTTTGCTCAACCGGATAGAAGATAAGAAGGTCGTCCTGGTTGACGCCGACCTGCAGTTCGGTGACGTCTGCCTTGTCCTGCAGTTGGAGCCGAAGTTCACGATGGTCAACGCCGCTCATGAACTCCATCATCTCGACCCCGAGCTCCTCGATAGCTTGTTGACAGAGCATCCAAGTGGGCTCAAGGTCCTGGCCGCGCCGCTGGAGCCGGCGTTTGCCGATGACATAACCACTGCCGGGTTGATGCAGATGATCGATCTCCTTCAAGACTCATACGACTACGTGATCGTCGATACCGCGTCGATGCTCGACGAGCTGATCCTGTCACTCGTGGAGAAGTCGGATCAGGTGCTCATGGTCGTTGACATGGATTTGCCCAGCGTAAAGAACGCCAAGCTCGCCCTCGACACCATGCGGCTCCTCAAATTCAGCACAAGCGCCGTGAGCCTGGTTATGAATCGGTCGAATTCTCGCTCCAAGCTCGACAACAAGGAGATCTCATCGGCCTTGAAGATGTCGATCGACGCAGCAGTGCCATCAGACGCATCAATTGCTGCCTCGGTCAACGAAGGGCGTCCCGTTGTGGAGTCGGAGCCAAGGTCAAAGGTGTCCAAAGGAATGGAATCGGTTGCTGCATTGGTAGCAAGTGACATACCCGACGCTTCGGGAAAATCCGGGCTGTTCGGTCGAAAGTAGGGGGAGGAGAGATCTATGCCATCATTATCTGAGAGAGTCGCCGCAGCCAGGCAGGGGGAATCTGCCGACATCGCGACCAATCGAAGCGACGCGCTCGGAGACCTGAGAGGGCGCCTGCACTTCAAAGTCGTCGAAGAGCTGGGCCCAACGCTGTATGACCGCGGGATGTCCGATGCGGAGCTACGCCTTCGGGTTCTCGAAATGCTCGAGTGGGCTGTGGACCAGGAACAGGGATTGCCCCTCACCAGTGCCGACCGGCGCGCCCTGCTCAACGAAATCGCCTCTGACGTTCTCGGCTACGGCCCCATCGACCCGTTGCTCAATGACCCGGACATCACTGAAGTCATGGCCAATGGCCCACACGATATCTACTTCGAGAAGAAGGGTCGGATCACGAAATCAGACGCCAAGTTCGTCGACGAAACCCATCTCCGCCGGATTATCGACAAGATCGTCGGTCAGATCGGGCGTCGTGTCGATGAAGCCACTCCCATGGTGGATGCCCGGCTCCCCGACGGTTCTCGTGTCAACGCGGTGATTTCACCCCTGGCGATCGGTGGGCCGTTCCTCACGATTCGTAAGTTCTCGGTTGACCCGTATCAGGAAGCCGACCTGATCAACTTCGGCACCATCTCCCAGCGTGTTGCCGACTTTTGCCGGGCGTGTGTCCGCGGTCGTCTCAATGTGATCATTTCCGGTGGTACCGGCTCAGGGAAGACCACGACCCTCAACGTGATGTCATCGTATATCCCCGGCGACGAGCGAATCGTCACCGTGGAAGACGCCGCTGAGCTCCAGATGCACCAGGAACACGTCCTAACGCTCGAGTCCCGCCCTCCCAACATCGAGGGCAAGGGTGCGGTCATGATCAGGGACCTGGTGAAAAACACACTTCGTATGCGTCCCGACCGCATCGTGGTCGGAGAGGTTCGTGGTGCCGAGGCACTGGACATGCTCCAGGCCATGAACACTGGTCATGACGGTTCTCTCACCACCGTCCACTCCAACAGTCCCCGTGACACCCTCAGCCGTATCGAGACGATGGTATTGATGGCCGGCTTCGACCTGCCGATCCGAGCGATTCGGGAGCAGATTTCCTCGGCTGTCCATCTGATCATCCATGTCTCCCGTCTTCGCGACGGAACCCGTCGTGTCACCCACGTGACAGAAGTTGAGGGTATGGAAGGCGATGTGATCACATTGCAGGATATCTTCCTCTTCGACTTTGGAATGGGTGTCGACGACGACGGGGTCTACCAGGGCCGTCTCAAGGCCACAGGTATCCGGCCTTCCTTCTCCGAGGACCTGGCCAATCAGGGCATAGCACTGCCGGCAGACCTCTTCGACCCCGAGCCTTTCGCTAGGAAGGGCAGATGAAGCGACTGCTTCTAGTTGTAGTCGCCGTCCTACTGACGGCGGGAACTGCGTTCGCGCAGTCTTCCGAGCCGACGATGGAGATCGTCGACGTCAACGGGGCGCGTTACGCCGATGGTGGCCAGACCACCATGCTCATCGACTTCTCCAACTTCACCACGGCACCCGACCCGGCGTTGTTGACGATAACTGCCGACGGGCAGCCCGTGACAGGTCTCGAGGTACGAAGTCTCGGAGAGTCGGCGGTCCCCGTTCGGATCGCGCTCGTGATCGACTCCTCTGGCTCGATGCAAGGGGCGCCAATCGAGGCTGCCAAGGCCTCAGCGCAGGCGTTTGTCGACCAGAAGCGAAACGAAGATCAGATCGCGCTCATCACCTTCGCCAATGAGGTAGTGGTGGCTTCTGGATTCACCTCGAACGGCAACGAGTTGACGACCAGGATCGCCGACATCGTCGCCGACGGTGAAACGGCGTTCAACGACGCTGTAATCAAAACGGTTGACCTCTTTGACGAGTCGGCAAGCGAAAACTTTCTGAGGAATGCGATCGTCCTCACCGACGGTGAAGACACGGTCTCGGTCGCAACACTCGAGGAAGCCGTGGCGAAGGTCTCAGGCGCCGACATCAAATTCTTCGGTGTAGCCCTCGAGTCTCCAGATTTCAATCCCGATCCGGTTCAACAGATCGCTGAAGCCGGAAACGGGCTCTTCCTGTCCACTCCCAATCCGGAGGAATTGTCGGGCCTGTATCAGCAAATCGGACAGGAGATCAACAATACGTTGGTCGCACGGTTTGTTTCGCCGATCTCGTCCCCGGGAACTGTGACTTTCGCCGCCAGCTACGCAGACTTGTCCTCATCGGTCGACTTCCAGGTCTCCGGGTTCGCCACAACGACCACTGTGCCGCCGGAAGGCACCACTACGGTGACTTTCGCGCCCCCGACGTCAGTGGTGATCGACAGTCCGCTTTTCCTCGATTCACAGACGTTGATCCTGATCGGTGCTGTCGGCCTGGGACTGACGTTGTTCCTGTTCATCGTCATCCTGTTTGGCCGGGAAGACGAAGAGGGCGGAGGGCGGTTTGCCAAGAGGCTCGAGGCATACGGACGTAAAGGGTCCGGCAACGAGGAGAAAAAGCCCTGGGTGGAGCGTATCCCGTTCATCAACAAGTTCTCGCAGGCCGCTGAAGAGGAAGTAAAGCGCCGCGGGCTCCTGTCGGGCATGAATTCCGCCCTGGAACAGGCCAACATCCCGATGTCACCCGGCGAGGCCGTACTCGCCCTCTTCGGACTGGCTGCCGTCGGCGGTTTCATCCTGGGTATCTTCAATGGGGCCGTGGTCGGGTTGGTCTCCTTCATCGTGATTCTCTTCATTTTCCTCTTTATGATCTCGTGGACCGGGACCCGGGAAAAGAAGCGTTTCGAGAAGCAACTACCAGACACCCTAACTCTGATGGCAACTTCGCTACGGGCTGGCTACTCACTGCTCCAAGCGGTGGAAGCAGTAAGTTCGGAGGCGCAGGATCCTACGGCCCGAGAGTTTGGCCGGGCACTCGTCGAGGCACGTCTGGGGCGTTCGGTGCCGGACGCGCTGGCTGGAATATCGACACGCACCCAGTCGCAGGACTTCGAATGGGCGGTGATGGCGATCGAGATCCAACGTGAGGTCGGCGGTAACCTCGCCGAGGTATTGCAGACCGTCGCCAACACGATGTTGCAAAGAAATCGCCTCAGGGGCGAGATCAAGGCCCTCACCGCAGAGGGCCGTCTGTCGGCGATCATTCTCGGCGCTCTGCCATTTGTGATGTTCGCCTTCCTGTATGTAACTAACAAGGAATATCT
>DATDCF010000165.1:0-5985 GCA_036524475.1 Acidimicrobiia bacterium
AGCGTCCCAAGACGCTTCTCACAAAAATCTTTCTAGCGACGAAGGCCGAGTTTGGCTATCAACGCTCTGTATCGCTCGACGTCCTGTCGGCGTAGATAGTCGAGAAGGCGGCGCCGCTTTCCCACCATCATCAGCAACCCACGCCGACTGTGATGGTCGTGCTTGTGGTCGCGAAGGTGTTCGGTGAGGTGGGCAATCCGCTCGGTGAGCAGGGCCACCTGCACCTCGGGGGAACCGGTGTCGCTCTCGTGGGTGCCGTATTCGGCGACTATCTCTGTTGGTGTCTTCATTACGCGTAAAACCTGAATTGGTAAGCGGGAACGGTGTAACTGTAACAGAACATCAGTTTCAACCCCTAAACGAACTGAGGATATTCCGGGTGTCGGCGACGTCTTCGGTCATTCTTGCCACCAGTTGATCCACACTTTCGAATTTGAGTTCGGGACGTAAACGCTCGACGAATTCGACTGTGACTTCTTCCCCGTAGATGTCTTCATCGAACCCAAGAATGTGAGCCTCGATCAGTCGCTGGCCCCCGCCAAAGGTGGGTCGTATACCGACGTTGGTGGCGGCAGGAAGGGAGACACCTCGAACCGCGACCATGGTGGCGTAGACGCCATCAGCCGGCAAGCACTTTCGATCAACAGGGCGCAGGTTGGCGGTCGGGAACCCGATTGCCCTCCCCCGCTTGTCTCCGTCGACAACCGTGTTGGTGATGCGAAATCGTGACCCCAGCATGGCAGCGGCCCCGGAAACATCGCCGACTTCAACCAGGTCGCGGATCCGACTGCTCGATATCGGCTCGTCGGCGACGTCGACCAGACTGACCACATTCACCGCCACTCCGTGTTCGTTCCCAAATGCCCTCAGAAATGAGACATCCCCCGCCCGATCACGACCGAAGTGGAAATCGGAACCCACGGTCATGGCGGAAACACCGAGCCGTCCCACCAGGACCGAGCGTACGAAATCTCCGGGTTCGAGATATCTCACGTCCTCGAGATCGAGGACTGCAACCAGTTCGGCGCCGATCTCCTCGAATAACTCGATCCGCTCTTCGAGAGTTGTCAGCAGTCGGGGGGAAATGCCGTGAGCGAGGATCTCGACCGGGTGTGGATCGAAAGTCACGACCGTCGGCACCCCGCCGCCGGCAAACGCCTTTCGGAGTAGTTCACGATGCCCGCGATGGACGCCGTCAAAGACCCCGACCGACAGTGACGTTCCACGCTGCACCTCCCAGGTGTCGGGGCCACCCCTCAGCACCCTCATTAGATAGGGATCACGACTTCGGCCCGACAGGTATCCCCCGATCGGGTATAGACCGCGATCATGTTGCCCTGAGGATCCAGTACTCGAACGGGTGTTGCTTCGGGGATCTCCGTCATTGTCCCTCCGACAAACCGGACTCCGTGCCCTACCGCGGCGGCCGTCTCCTGGTCGACCATCACCGACGGGAGGTCGGCCAATGCCTCAGCGGGAGACAGCAGCTTCTCACGCCAATTCTCGAGGTCGTCGGCACCGATCCCATGATCGACCGCGGTCAGGGAGCCGGTTCGGGTCCGCCGCAGAGATGTGAGATGGGCCGAACCGCCAAGCGCACCGGCAATATCATCGGCCAGGCTCCGGACGTAAGTCCCCTTCCCACAGACAACGCGGAACTCAACTTTTGGGTATGGCCCGGGACCGACGCTGAGGAATTCAAGCAAGTCGATTCTGACACCACGGGCGTCACGATCGATCATGACACCTTCGCGAGCCAACTCGTAGAGTCTTCGGCCATTGTGCTTTAGGGCGGAGACCATCGGGGGAACCTGGTGGATATCGCCAACAAAGCGTTCCCTGACCCGGTCGAGGTCGTCCATCGAGATGTCCATCGGTTCGCGGTTCAAGACGGAACCGTCTGCATCGAGGGTGTCGGTGGAAACTCCAAATTCGGCGGTGGCCAGATACTCCTTTGACTGGTCCTGGATGTATCGGATCAATCGGGTCACCGGGCCGATTGCAACAACCACAACTCCGGTGGCCATCGGATCGAGCGTCCCGGCATGCCCCACCTTCTTGACACCAGTGGCTCGCTTCACCCTTGTGATCACGGCGTTCGAAGTGATCCCGCCCGGCTTATCGACAACCAGGAATCCTGCCGTCACCGTTGCTCCAAAGCCTTAGCTGTGACAGCGGCTATGGCCTCCTCAGGCGTCATACTTACTGTGGCGCCGGCGGCAAGTCGATGCCCTCCACCACCCAGGCTCGCGGCAATTGCACCAACATCAGTCGCCCCACGGGACCTCATGCTCAATTTGACCCGCTCGTCCTCATAGACCTTCACAAGCAGGGCAACATCAGCCTCAACCGGGAGCCGAACGGTGTTGATCAGATTGTCGATATCTCCCCAATCGATACCAGCCTCCGTGAGATCGGACGAAGTGATCACCGCACTGACCACACTTGCATCGGGGTCCAGGGTCGCCCTGGAAAGCGCGGCGGCCGCGGCTTTGAGATAGCCGAACGGCGCTTGCTCGTACACCTGCTGACCGATGTAGTCGGTATCCGCCCCGGCGGCAACGAGACCGGCGGCCAGGCGCAGTGTCGATGGCTTGGTGGCCGAATACTGGAAACGCCCGGTGTCGGTGACGATGGCGGTGTGGAGACATGTCGCGATCTCCTGGGTGATCGGCCACCCCAGGATTTGCAGCAACCCGGCGACAAGTTCGCCGGTTGCGGCTGCCGCTCCGTCTACGACGGAAATGTCACCAAACCCTTCGTTGGTGACATGGTGGTCGAGAACGATCAGCGTTCCGGCGGCACCGGCATTTGGGGCGAGTTCTCCCAGACGATCCTTTGATCCGGCATCGAGAACGACCATCAACTCAGGCGCAGCCGGAAATTCGCGCGGTGAAACCAGGCCAACACGGGGTAAAAAGCTCAGGTTTTCCGGCACGACGAACGGGGATCCGAAAGAGGCGGTGACCACCTTCCCTGCGTTCGCCGCTGCAATAGCAAGACCCATCATCGATCCCAATGCGTCCCCGTCGGGGCCGATGTGACAGGCGAGGGCGAGTGTCTGACATCCCTCGATGGCGGCAGCGGCGCGGCGCAGTTCTTCTGAGCCTGACATCGTCATTCCTCCTCGCCGTGGATCGTCCGGAGAATCTCGTCGATCCTGGTACCGGCAGCGATGCCGGGGTCGATCTCAAATTCGAGAACCGGTGTGTACTTGATCCTGACCTGTTTTCCGATTTCACGCTGCAACCTGGGTGCAGCGTGATCGAGCGCTTCCAACACTCCTTCGTGGTCATCGGACAGGGCATCCACATAGACAATGGCACGTCTCAGGTTGGGAGCCGTGTCCACACCGGTGATCGCGATCAGTTCGAGTCTGGTGTCACTCAGTTTTTCGACCTCTTCGGCAAGAACTTCGCGGAGAATCGAATTGACTTTGAGCATGCGTGGAGTTGTCATCGCTCATACCCTCGGGGAGTCTCGCTTGCTACGTCCTCGCGACCTCGCGGATCATATAGACCTCAATGAGGTCGCCCTCTTTGATGTCGTTGTAGTTCTCGAATCCCATCCCGCATTCAAACCCAGATGCGACCTCGCGAACATCGTCCTTGAAACGACGCAGCGATGAGACGGTGCCATCGTGGACAACGACGCCTGCCCTGAGCAGACGCGCTCGAGCGCCTCGTTGGACGTTGCCCTCGAGAACATAACAACCTGCGATGGTCCCGCCACGGGGCACTTTGAATGTCTGACGCACTTCGGCGGTACCGAGCACTTGTTCCTGTTCCTCGGGCGCCAGTTGGCCCACGAGCATGGCCTCGATGTCGTCGAGCAGTTCGTAGATGATGCTGTAGGTGCGGACTTCGACACCGGCCTGTTCGGCTGCCTTGCGCGACTTCGGTTCGGGCCGGACATTGAATCCGACAATCACCGAACCAGTAACATCGGCGAGCGACACGTCGTTCTCGTTGATTCCGCCGACTGCGGCGTGGACGATTTGGATCTCGCCGCCTTCTCTCTCGATCTTGCCGATCGCTTCGCGCAGGGCCTCCAATGAACCCTGTGCGTCGGCTTTGACGATGACGTTGAGCTGGGCGTCTTCGGTGCGTAGTTGTTCTAACAGACCCTGCAACCGGTCTCGGGCCGTTGGCATTGCCTGTTCGGCCAACTTGACCTGTTCTTGTCGCTCAGCGGCGATTTTTCGGGCGTCGCGATCGTTATTGACAACCTCGAAAAAGTCCCCGGCCGACGGGACGTCGTCCCAACCCATGATTTGGACGGGTGTGGCCGGACCGGCCTTTTTGATCTGATTCCCGGCATCGTCGAGAAGAGCGCGCACACGACCCGAGATGGCACCGGCGACGAAGGCATCGCCTTGCTTGAGTGTCCCCCGTTGCACGATCACCGACGCCACCGGCCCCCGGCCCACTTCGAGCTGAGCTTCAACCACGACCCCGGAGGCACCGGGTTTTGGGTTGGCCCTGAAATCTTCCAATTGGGCGATCAGGTCGATGACCTCGAGCAGGTCGGCAACCCCATCACCCTTGAGTGCCGAGACCTCTATCGATGGAACGTCACCACCCAGCTCCTCGACGATTATTCCGTGTTCGGTCAGTTCGGTGCGCACGCGAAGAGGGTCAGCGCCCTGGACATCCATTTTGTTGACGGCGACTATCACCTTGACACCCGCCGCAAGCGAGTGTGAGATGGCCTCGACGGTCTGTGGCATGACCCCATCGTTGGCAGCCACCACCAGGATCACTATGTCGGTGATATTGGCGCCTCTGGCCCTGAGGGCAGTGAAAGCCTCATGGCCGGGCGTGTCGATAAACGTGATCGGATGCCCATTGACATCAACCTGATACGCCCCGATATGTTGGGTGATTCCTCCAGCTTCATCATCGACCACCCGGGCGTTACGGATCGTGTCGAGCAGCGTGGTCTTGCCATGATCGACGTGGCCCATGACGGTCACAACCGGAGGACGGGGCACCAGATCTGCGTCGGCGTCATCGAATTCGGGTTGGGGTGCAACCGCCGGTTCAGCCGCTGGTTCTTCGACTTCGACGATATAGCCAAATTTCTCAGCAATCTCGTCGATCAACCCCGATGGCATCTCCTGGTTGGCCCCGGCCGGAATGCCCAGCCCCAACAGCTCCTTGACGACTTCGCCGGCCGATTGGCCGATTGCCTCAGCAAACTCTGCGACGGAGGCGCCCTGGGTGATGGTCGCGATTTCGATTTCGACGTCAGGCACGGGTTCTGTCGCTGGCTCGGATTCGACCTCGGGTGCTATGTCGGGATCGGGTTCGGAAACGTCGTCAGGCTCGAGGGCCGGCGCTTTCTCCGGCTCCAGGTCGACAACCTCCACGACTGCCGCAACCTCGCCCGACGACAGAGCACTCTTGAGCAGCGTGACACCCTCACTATCGAGACCGGATGACGCTGTTTTCACCTCGAGACCCAGGTCCCTGGCCTTATCCAACACATCTTTGGATTCAAGGCCCAGGTCGCGGGCTAATTCGTAGACCCTCACTAAATAATCTCTCTCATTCGCTTTCGTCGTCGGCACCGTCGTCAACGGCGACAGCATCTTCGTCATCACCGGCAACGGAAGCGCCATCAGCGCCAGCCGTGTCGGAAACCTCAGTCACATCCTCAGGAGCAGAAGCGTCAGCTTCTGCAACGGCTTCAGCTGGCGCAGCAGGAGCCGTTGGTTCTTCGGCGGCCGCCGAAGACGATTCATCAGCGTGGATGTCCACTTTGTAACCGGACAACCGGGCGGCAAGTCGGGCGTTCTGACCCTCTTTGCCGATAGCCAGCGAGAGCTGATGTTCCGACACCATAACGTCGGCCGTCTTTTCCTCTTCGTTGATCTTGACTTCCTGAACCTTGGCGGGGCCGAGCGCTTCGGCGATGAATTGGCCGATATCGTCGCGCCATTGCACTACGTCGACCTTTTCGCCACGCAGTTCGTTGACCACA
>DATDCF010000166.1:0-8335 GCA_036524475.1 Acidimicrobiia bacterium
CGGCCCATGGCCGGCATCGGCAACGGCCACCTCGAGGCCGGCTCCCGTGGCCGCCAGGGCTACGGCGAGGAGGAAATGCGTGTAAATCCAGACAGTGGGGCGCCACGCTCGGCTCACTGATGCGTCGCGGCGGACGACCGAACCCCTGGCATTGTCGAAATACAGCCACCAAATGGCGGTAGAGATTCCTATCCCCAGGCCGGCAGTCAGGGTCGGGCCCACCACCCAGGAGGAGTGGGCGAGCCCCGTCACCACCGCCGCGATCGATTCACCCAACACCAGAATGGTGAACAGTCCGAATCTCTCAGGAAGGTGGGAGACATCAAGCGGAGCCTTGGCTTGTTCCTTCCGCATCACCCATGGAGTTGCCAGGTCGACTGCGAGTGCGATGGGCCAGTGGACGAATCTCACGTTCTCAGGCACGAAGATGGACAACGTCCAAAGCACCGCAGCCAATCCGAACCCAATCAGGTAGCCACGAACCAGGACTCGCGTCTCCTCCACATGGCGATAGGCGCGCCAGTACATGGCGAGTAGCAGGACGCGGGAGGCGGCGTAGCCGATGGCGAATGCGGTAGTCGATGCCGTGTCGCCCAACGTCAGCGAGGCGGCGAGGACCACCACCGTCACCATCTGGCCGGCCGCAATCAAGCGATAGACGAGATCGTCGGTGTCGTATCGGTCGGCGTAGTAGGTGTGGCTGGCCCACAACCACCACAGGAGGGCGAAGTAACCGAAGAATGAGAGCAATCCGGCGCCCGAGATGTCGACGGCCAACCGCTCGACGAGGGTTGCAACGGCGACGACGAAGGCGAGGTCGTAGAACAGTTCCAACCAGGTTGCGCTGCGCTTCCCCTCGTCGTAGCGCGTGCGTAGCCGCGGTGGCGAAATGCGCACCACGCTCATGGTCGGAGTCCGGGCTGGCTGCTCGACATAAGAGACGGCACACCTTAAGCGAACCACGCACATCTCGCGCGACCGGCGGCTGCTGACTTGAGCATCTCCTAGTGATTCGAAATATGATGACCCCATGCACGCCAGCGACCACCGCGACGGGGACGGCCCCTCATTCCTGAGATCGGTTGGGCCTGGCGAAACCTGGAGACACTCCGAGGCCGATCCGGCCGTGGTGAAATGAGCGAGCGTCCCCCGGCGATCATCGCCGTCGACGACGAGCCCGAGGTGCTGCGAGCTGTGATGAGAGACCTGCGATCTCGCTACGCGGGAGATTTCCAGATCCTCGGGGCGTCGGGTGGCCAGGAGGCCATAGAGGTGATCGAACAGATCTCCCTCCGCGGTTCGGCGCTGGCCCTCATACTGGCCGATCAGAGGATGCCGAAGGTCAGCGGCATCGACGTCCTCCGCCAGTCTCTCTCGTACTTCCCGGATTCCAAGAAGACTTTGCTGACTGCCTACGCCGACACAGAAGCGGCGATCAGTGCGATCAACGACGTTGGCCTCGACCATTACATCATGAAACCGTGGGACCCGCCTGAGTCGAAGCTATATCCCATTCTCGATGACCTCCTCGACGACTGGAAGGCCGGTTACCGCCCGACCTTCTCCGGTCTCAGGGTCATAAGCCAGGAGTGGTCGAAGCCCGCCTTCGAGTTGAAGGCTTTTCTCGCCATGAACCAGATCCCGTACCGCTCCATGACTCTGGAGAGCGACGAGGAAGCGGTCAAGCTCATGGAGTCGACCGGTGCCGGGCTCACCGACCTCCCGCTGGTCCTGACCGAGGACGGAGACGCTCTCTTCAGTCCGAGCACCGTGGAACTGGCAGATCGGGTTGGACTGCAGAGCCATGCCAGCCAGCCGGCATACGATGTAGCGATCATTGGCGCCGGGCCTGCGGGGCTCGCCGCCGCCGTGTATGGATCGTCCGAGGGGCTCAAGACCCTCCTCATCGAAGGGACTGCTCCTGGGGGCCAGGCCGGCCAATCGACACTCATCGAGAATTACCTCGGATTTCCCAAGGGGATAAGCGGCGCAGATCTGGCCCGACGAGCTCATACTCAAGCCACGCGGTTGGGGGCGGAGATCCTGGTGCCGGCCCGAGTGGTGGGAATCGAGCGGAACGACCCGTATAAGGTGATTCGCCTCGCCGACGGAACCTCGATAACCGCAAAGGCAGTTGTCGTGGCAAGCGGAGTCGAGTACCGGCGTCTCGAGGGCGAAGGACTGAAGGAACTGACCGGTGCCGGTGTCTACTACGGCACATCCAACATCGAAGCCAGCTATCACAGGGGTCAGACGATGCTCGTGGTGGGCGGGGGCAACTCCGCCGGCCAGGCGGCACTCTTCCTGACCAGATTCACCGAAGACGTCCGCATCGTCATCCGCAGTGAGTCGCTGGATGCGACGATGTCGCGGTATTTGATCGACAACATCGAAGCCAACGCCTCCGTCTCCGTGATGGCGCGTGCCGGAATAGTCGCGGCGAGGGGCGATACCCACTTGAGGTCCGTCGTGGTGAAAGACCTCGACACGGAGGATGAGGACGAGCTCGATGTCGGCGCTGTGTTCATTTTCATAGGGCAGAGGGCCAATACCGATTGGCTGGCCGGGCTGGTCGATTTGGACGAGAATGGCTTTGTGCTGGCAGGAGCGAGTTTGGGGTCGCTCAGCGGCTGGAACGTCGATCGAGACCCTCTCCCCCTGGAAACATCGGTACCGGGAATCTTCGTCGCCGGAGATGTCCGCCACGATTCGATCAGGAGAGTTGCCGGGGCCACGGGAGAAGGGTCTGCGGCCATCAGGCTGGTCCATCAGCACCTCGCCTCCCTGTGAAGCCTGAACCCGGACTCATTCGAGACCTTCCTTATTTTGTCGGCTTGCCCGACGACCTCATACACGCGGTTGCGGAAGGATCCAACCTGCTCGAGCTGGACGTCGGGGAAGTCATCATCGAGGAGGGAAGCGACTCCGAGGAGATGTACATCGTGGTCGAAGGGCTGCTGGTCGTGACCAAGCTCACCGACGACAAGGCAGTGGAGTTGGCTCGCCTCGGCCCCGGGCAGGTGGTCGGCGAGATCGCCTTACTCGACGATGCCCCCCGCACCGCCACAGTCAAGGCTATCGAGAGTTCGCTGGTGATTGAAGTGCCGGTGGAGGCTTTCGAAGTGCTTCTGGGAGACTCGACGGTGGTAAGGAGGCTGTTTCGCACCGTCACCACCCGTCTTCGTGAAATAGAGGACACCCTGCGCCACGAGGAGAGGATGGCTGCGTTGGGCCGGATGGCAGCCCAACTGATGCACGAACTGAACAATCCAGCCGCGGCCGTAGCCCGGAGCACCCAGGAGCTCAATCGGATATATCAGGCCCTCGGTGAGGAGTCCGAGATTCTGGCGAGCGCTCACGGTGAAACCAACCTTCCGGAGCCGATAGCCCTCGAAGAGGCATTGTCGAGCCTGGATCGGGGCGAAAGAGAGGATCAAATGGCCGATTGGCTGGGCGCGGTCCCGGTACAGGGCGCTTGGGACATCGCACCTGCGCTGGTGGATAGGGGTTGGACGGTCGAACTCCTTGAGGAAGCGTCGGCGAATACCCCTGACAACCTGAGGGGCAACCTGCTCAGGTGGATCGGGCTTCGTGCTGCCGCCGAGCAGGTGATCAGCGAGATAGGCATCGGTACCGGACGTATCTCAGAGCTGGTGCGGGTGGTGAAGGACTACTCCTACCTCGATCAGGCGCCAATTCAGGAGATCGACCCGATGTCGGGAATCAGGGACACATTGGTTCTGCTGAAGCACAAGCTGCGGGACATCGATGTGGTAATCGAGGTCGACGACGACTTGCACGAGGTCGAGGCGCCGGGACGGGACTTGAATCAGGTGTGGACCAACCTCATTGACAACGCTGCAGACGCCATGGACGGCTCGGGCACACTCACGATCAGGGCCAGGAACACACCAGCGGCGGTGGAGATCTCAGTGATCGACACCGGCCCTGGAATCAAGCCTGACATCCTGGAACGTGTCTTCGATCCGTTCTTCACGACCAAAGAACCTGGAAAAGGAACCGGTCTCGGCCTGCACACGGTGCAATCCCTGGTGGGGCGGACCGGTGGGGACATTTCCGTCAGCAGTTCGTCCTCCGGGACAACATTTACCGTGGTAATCCCGGCGGTGATCTGAACTCAGTGGGTCAATTTGATGGCGGCACGTAGTGCTTGATCATCGGTCGCGTCCGACTCCGCAGCAGCGTCACGTTGTTCTCTACTGAGAACTTCGTGTATAGCCATATGTGTAGCCATTCCACACCGCACAGGACAGCACCGGATAACACGAGCGAGGCGAAAAGGCAGACAGAACCGCACCAGATAACACCTACTCGGCTGCTAATTCATTGGATGTAGGTTCAAGTCCTACCCCCGGGCTTCTGTTTATCCTCATGGCACTTGAGAAAATACGACAGGCGCCGGTGCGTACAATGTTCGTGTGTCGCCATTTTGTTGCCATCCCTTCGGGTTTGTTTGCTGAGGTTGTGCCAGGTTGGCTTGTTCACGGCCAGGCACGTGCGGACCGTGATATAGATCAATCCGGGGTGATTGGAGAATCGTTTGCGCGGTCTGCGAAACCGTAGGCCCCCTCGAATATTGTGGAACCGGCCTGAGTGACCAAGACGCCACCCGAGAAATCGCGCTCCCTCTCCCAAACCCGGAATCGGGGTTCGAGATGATCCAAACTGTCACTTACAGGCATTGCCTCTTCTTACTACCTCCAAATGAGATGGGGAGAAGTCGAGCGGCTGAACATTGAGGGTCTACTTGGTCTTCCTAACCAAGCGTCGCCTTGTCGATCAGAACAACGTTTTCCGTCGGCCTCGAAGTCGAGATCACCCAACCGAAACCAATACCGCTCTGTTCCGGGCGAGGCATCGCTCTCCATGTGTAGCCAAGTGTGTAGCCGTACCAGACCGCACAGGACGACACCAGACAACACGAACGATCGAAATTCTTAGACAGGACCGCACCAAACGACACCGACCCGGACTGGACGGACGGCGTGTGCGTGACTGTTGATCCGAAGGTTGTAGGTTCGAGTCCTACCCGCGGAGCGGAAGGGAGCGCACGATCGCACACCTAGACAGCTGATCTGAGCCGGGCTCCGGAGGATCTCCAGGTCAAGTACCGATTTCTGGCGATGGGAATTCCGTCGGCGGTGAACACATGAATCGGGACTGTGTGGCACACTTGCTGGAGAAATAATGAGCTTTGTAACGCGAGGATTTCGGCGTCGAGACAGGGTTGATGATGCTCCTCCCGAGCGTGTGCCACCGGGCCAGTACGTCACCATCGACTTTCCGGTGCTCTCTGCCGGACCGACCCCTCGGGTGCCGTTGGACGAGTGGCAGTTCACGCTCACCGACGCCGCGGGAGACACTGTCATGTGGACCTGGCCCGAATTCGCCGCACTCCAGACAGAGACGGTCACCGTCGACATCCACTGCGTCACTAAGTGGTCCAAGCTCGACACGACCTGGCAAGGGATCTCGCTCGACACGCTGCTCGCCGGTGTCGGTGCTGTCGGCACTCATGCGATGGTCCACTCCCACGGCGGGTACACCACCAACCTGCCGGTCGCGGACATCACCGGAGGGAAAGCCTGGATCGCATTCCGCTACGAAGGCGAGCCGCTGGGACCAGAGCACGGGGGACCAGCCCGCCTCCTGGTTCCTCACCTCTACTTCTGGAAGAGCGCCAAGTGGGTCCAAGGGATGACGTTCTCTGACGGGGATCGACCCGGCTTCTGGGAGTCCTACGGCTATCACAACTATGGGGATCCGTGGCTGGAACAGCGGTACACGGGAGACTGACCTGGGCGCCGGCGACGGTCGCCGAGTTCATCGCTGAGACGCCGAGCGTCCGCAGCATCGTCCTCGAGACTCCCGACTGGCCCGGTCATCTTCCCGGGCAGCACATCGACATCCGGCTCACCGCCGAGGACGGATACCAAGCCCAGCGCAGCTACTCGATCGCGGCTCCAAACAACGGAGACCGCGTCGTCATCACCGTCGAGCTGGTCGAAGACGGCGAGGTCTCGGCGTTTCTCATCGAAGACCTGCTCCTTGGAGATCGAATCGAGATCCGGGGACCGATCGGTGGCTACTTCGTCTGGGAACCATCAATGGGCGGACCCCTGCAGCTCATCAGTGGAGGAAGTGGAGTGGTACCGCTCATGGCAATGCTGCGAGCCAGGGTCGAGTCGGGCAGTGATGTTCCCGTGCGCTTTCTGAGTTCGGCGCGCACCCACGAAGATGTGACCTACCGGGTTGACCTCGAAGAGATAGCATCCAAACAGGCTCGAGTCGAGATTGTGCACACACTCACCCGTAGCCATCCGCCGGATTGGACCGGGCCGACGCGGCGGGTCGATCGGGAGATGCTCATCGAGCATGTCTGGCCCCCGCATGAATCACCCCTCATTTACGTTTGTGGGCCTACCGGGTTCGTCGAGTCAGTCGCCACAACGCTCGTTGAACTTGGCCACGCACCTGAGCGGGTGAGGACCGAACGTTTCGGGCCCACGGGAGGAGGTCGAAAATGACCGGCGACTCTCATCTTGACGGCAACGCTATCGCTGGGGTCCTGTACGAGTTGTTCGGACAGGAGATGACCGACCAACATGGGGCCTGTGGCCACTGTGGCGCGGAGAATCCGCTCGGAGCGGTGCACGTCTACACCGACGCTCCGGGAACTGTGCTGCGATGCCCCAACTGTGCCAGTGTCCTCATTGTCATAGTCAGGCATCCAGATGGGATGCGGATAAGCTTCGAGGCCATCCGTTGGCTCCAAACATGATCGTGATCTGCGAGAAAAGGTTGACTGATTTGCATCTCGACCCCCCGATTACGCCCGGGCGACGAACCACAAGGGTGATTCGATGAGTCCAGATCCGCCCACGGGGGAAATCCGGACGATTGACCGCGGAGAACTCCAACACAAAATGGAACGGGGTGATAAGTTTCGCTTGGTGATGGCTCTCAACGAATGGGCGTTTCGTGCCAAGCACATTCCGGGCTCAGAGCATTTCAACACCCCTGACGAGTTGTTCTCTTCGCTGCGACCCGAAGAGGAGATAGTGGTCTATTGCACGAGCTTCGACTGTCACTCCAGCGTCGCGCTGTACTCAGCGCTCGTCGATGCTGGGTTCGCCAACGTGCGGCGTTACTCCGGCGGCCTCCGCGACTGGGAGGAAGCTGGTTTGGCGTTGGAGGGTGACTGGGCGTAGGCCGGGGAGTAATCGAATCTTCGGAGCATCGGCGACGACTCTCGATCGACCACTTGTCTCACTTCGTTGTCTTTGGCGATTAGCGGCGGAGCCTAGAGTCGGCACGCGCGTCAACCTGTAGCCTATGTGTAGCCGTACCAGACCGCACAGGACGACACCAGACATCACGAACGATCGGGATTCGTAGACAGAACGGCACCAAACGGCACGTACTCGGACTGGACGGACGCCCGTGGCGTGACTGTTAATCCATTGGTTGTAGGTTCAAGTCCTACCCGCGGAGCGGAAGAAACCCCAAGCATTGCTTGGGGTTTCTGGTTTTTGAGCATTCGTACACACGTTCTGGCTGTAGCCATTGTGTAGCCCCGTGGTGCATCGGCGGTCAGACTGAGACGGTCCGCGAGTTACATCGGATGAATAATTGCGGCGGTGCGTGATCGTTGGCTGAGTGGAGGGCTCATGGCATGATCGCTACGTCAAGTGCCTGGACTAGTGATCTTGGAAGAATGGTGGTCATGAAATACCTTCTCACCTCCGGTGGCGTACGAAACCCGAGCATCTCCCAAGCCCTTGTTGATCTCCTGGGCAAGCCGATCTCTGAGTCGAACGCGCTGTTCATTCCCACTGCGATATATCCCTTTCCCGGAAGTCCGTATATGGCGCACGATGCGATCATGGGAGAAGCTTCGAGGCCGCCGGCAGCTGCCCTGGGGTGGAATTCGCTGGGAGTTTTAGAACTCAGCGTCTTGCCGAGCATCCGGGAAGAGAGCTGGGTGCCGACGGTTCGCGAGGCTGACGCATTGGTCGTGTGGGGTGGCCATGTGTCGTTCTTGCACTACTGGATGCGTAAGTCAGGTTTGGCCGACCTATTCCCGTCCCTGAACAACCTGGTCTACCTGGGGGTGAGTGCCGGAAGCATCGTTGTGACTCCCTACAACTGCGACGCGGAGTTCAACCTCAAGCACGTGCCCGACGGCAGCGAAATCGCGCTGAATACCGACGAAGCGTTAGGGCTGGTCGAAGTTACGTTGTACCCACACCTCAACAGAACCGACGTGCCACCCACTCCTGTGGCCGAGATGGAAGAGTGGGCAGCCAATCTT
>DATDCF010000167.1:0-11937 GCA_036524475.1 Acidimicrobiia bacterium
GCGGTGGGTGTACCCGGCGACGAACGGAGCCGGGGGAGGGTGGGCCTCAGGTATCAAACTGATTGCCGCGTGATGGAGTTTGCGGAGCAAACTCCCAAGGAACCCAGAGGTTCCCGGCCACCTCCTCCATTCGACTTCGTCTCTGGAGGGAGCCGGAATCGCGGTTTGGTTGCCGAGCACCATCGCTGGCGACTCTCCGATCTTCGTCGCCGGAGCGACTTTGACCGTGGCCGCACTTTTCAATCCGCTGCGTCGAGCCATATTGCGGTGGGTGGGTCGCCGGTTCTACAGATCTAGATATGACATGGAACGGCTGGTCGAGGACTTCGCCAACCGGCTTCAAAATCAGACAGATGTCGGCGGCTTGACTGACTACTGGGTCAGAATTGTCAATTCGACGCTGCAGCCTTCGGCGGTCGGGGTGTGGATCAAGTAATAATCCCGTAACCTGCTCACCATGGCGGATGTCCACATCGTTTGGGATTGGAACGGCACGCTTCTCGCCGATTTGCCTGCTGTTCTCCGGGCAGTGAGTACGTCTGTTGGCAGATATGGCCTTCCGCCGGTCGGTGGCGATGACTACCGGAATCACTTCACCAGACCGGTGCGGCGGTTCTACGACAACCTGTTCGATCGGCCGGTCACTGACATGGAGTGGGCCGATTTGAACAAAACCTTTCATGATTACTACTACGAGGTGGTTGACGACATCAGCCTCGCCGCCGGCGCGGAGGAATCGCTCCAGTTGGTCGCTGACCAGGAGTGGAGTCAGTCTCTGCTGTCGATGAGCACCCAGGATCATCTACTTTCAACTGTGCGTGCCCACGGTCTCGACAGGTATTTCCGACGGATCGACGGACTCGACTCTCCCAACGGCGGGCTCAAGGAGACTTACCTCAAGACTCATCTGGCGGCGATGCAACTCGACCCGGGAGCGGTATGGCTGATCGGAGACACACCGGATGACCACAATGCAGCTGTCGCCGTTGGCGGCCGTGTCGTGCTCTTTGACGGGGGATCGCATCACCGATCGACCCTTGACGCCCTCGGCGCACCGGTGGTGAACTCGTTGCTCGAGGGTGTCGATTACATCAGAGGTCGTGTCCGATGACACCGGTCCGACGTTATCTGTCAATGGCCCTCAGCTCCGTCACGATCCTGCTCCTCGGGTTTGTCGTCGCGGTCGCCGCCCGGTCTCGTCCGGGAACCTCTACCGAAGACCCCCTCTTCGAGTTCAATTCTCGTTTGGATCTCGATGTGGGACAGATCTTTGCCTGGATCATTCTGGTGATGGCCGTCATAGGAGCCGTCCTATTTGCGCTTGGGCTGAAGCAAAGTAAACCCCGCCAGGATCAAAAGAAGCGGAGTTATCTCGGGCTGATCCTCGGTGTTTTAGCCTTTTTTCTCATCTTTCGTTATGCGCAACCCTTCGCAGAGAATCTGCTTAATCCGGAGGCGCTGGAAGGGACCGGAGAAACGACCGACCAGATCCCTCCGGGATCGAGCGGAAGTAGTGCCTGGTTGTTTTCGTTGTTGCTGGCTGCAATCGTCGCCGCCGCCTTGACCCGGGTTGGCATTGCGGTACGTGATGGCGACCCGGCCCTGGAACCGGAGCAGGCAACCGCATATCCGTTGGAAGAGCGCCTCACCCCGAGCTCCGGGCGATCGACCTGGGTCGGCGGTACCGACCCTCGGTCGAGGATTTTCAAGGCGTACTACGAGTTCGAGGAGTCCGCTGGCGAGCGAGGCGTGGTGCGAAGGGCGACGGAAACCGCTAACCGTCACGCCAATCGGGCAGTCGCGGAGCTCGGTCTCGACCCGGTCGGGGTGTCGCGGTTGGTTGGCCTCTACGGCCGGGCCCGATTCGGCCTCACCAACCAGAACGAGGCCACCGCCGATGAGGCCGAAAGACTTGCCGGTTCCGTATTCGAAGGGGTGAAGGCTTGATTCGTCTACTCCTCGTGGCAGCTCTCGCCGCTGGCGCCGCCGCACTTATCCTCTATCAATTCCAGGGGACCACCGAACTCGCCCTGTGGGAGATCCTCCTCGTGGTCCTGGTCTTCTTTCAGTATCGTGCGATCCCGGAGAGAGGCGATCCGCTGTCCGAGCCTCTCTATCGGCTCCCCGAAAACAACCCGGCCCGGCTTCCCCGTACGCTTGCTTCGATGGAGCTCGCTGTGATCGATGCAACGACCGGCTATGTGGCTCCCGACCGGCGGCTCAGGCCAACGCTGCAACGGATTGCGTCGCATCGGTTGGGACGGCACGGAATGACTCTCGAGTCCGTCAGGGCCAAAGCCCTTTTGGGGGACGATGCGTGGAAAGTGCTCACGGCCTCGGGTGACGAATCTGTTTCCAGCGAAAGTCTCGAAGCACTTGTGCAGAAGTTGGAGTCGCTGTGACCCTCTCGTCGATTGGGACCGATCGAGCTGCGGAGCTAGCCGACTCGATTCTCGATGAAGTCGAGCGTGCCGTAATTGGAAAACGAGAATCGCTCCGCCTGATATTGATGGCCTTTCTCGCGGACGGCCATGTTCTGATCGAGGATCTTCCCGGTCTGGCGAAGACGTTGCTTGCCAGATCTTTCGCTGCGGTCGCCGACATGGAATTCTCCCGCGTTCAGTTCACGCCAGACCTGATGCCGATGGATATCACGGGTTCGATGGTTCTCGACCCGATGAGTTCACGACCGGAGTTCCGGCCTGGCCCGGTGTTCGCCAACCTGCTCCTTGCCGACGAGATCAATCGCGCTCCGGCCAAGACTCAGGCTTCACTCCTCGAGGCGATGCAGGAGCGCCAGGTGACCGTGGACGGCGACACCCATCCGCTTGGCCCGCCTTTCCTGGTGATAGCCACGCAAAACCCGATCGAGTACGAAGGCACCTACCCGCTACCCGAAGCCCAGGTAGATCGGTTCATCGCCCGCGTCCGTCTCGGGTATCCGGACCGCGATTCGGAGTGGGAGATATTGCAGAATCGAGCAGATCGGAAAACAGATGAGATCGCCCTCCGGCGAATCGTCGATAGGGCGACCATTCTCCAAATGCAGGCAGCCGTCGAGGAGATCCACGTCGCCGAGTCGGTGGGGAAATACATTGTGGATGTGGTGGCGGCAACCCGGGCTTCGGGCCGGGTGAGAGTCGGGTCGAGCCCAAGGGGTTCGTTGGCCGTGATGAAGTTGTCGCGGGCGCGCGCCCTCCTTTCCGGAAGGAGTTTTGTCATCCCCGATGACGTGCAGGACGTCGCGGTGCCAGCGCTCGCTCATCGTCTCATCATGCGGCCCGAGTACTGGGCTCAGGAATTCACTGAGGAGAGGGTCATCGAAGAAATCCTGGAGGAGATTCCGACACCTCCGGCGTTGCCCGACGAACTGATGCCTTGAAAGTCACACCGAACATCCGGCTTCGAGCATATTTGACCGGAGGCCTCGTCGGCCTGGCCGTGGGCCTTGCTGCCGGTAGCCCTGCTCCCGTCATTGTCGGAACGGCGTTGCTGGTCATAGCCATCGTGGGAATCGCTGGCGGACGTGCGCAAGTCGTGACTGTCGAAATTCTCGAATGGCCGCAGTCGATGATTGAAGGCGAGAAGCGAAATGTCCGGATCCGGCTTCGGTCCGAAGGACGGGCCGGAAGGACTTACCTGGACCTTGGCCTCAGCGAAGGCCTGACAGTCGAGTCTGCCCGTGGCGGTCGCGTGCTCGCCGACAACCGGTTGACCGTGCCGGGAGTTGACGGTACGCGTGACTTGCTGCTTGTTGTCGATGCGAGTGGTTGGGGCCGGCACCATGTCGGGCCGATTGTGTCCTACACGGACTCTCCACTGGGCATGTTTGATTCCCGGAACGTTTCGGGAGGACGAAGACAATGGGTTGTGGTGCCTGAGGAGATGGCGCTTCGTCGGCTTCTGGCGCCGATCGAGACCAACCTGCACGCGGGCGATCTCGTCTCGAGGAGCAGGGGGCCCGGATCGGAGTTTGCCGACCTCCGAAACTTCCGGCCCGGCGACGACCCCCGCCATATCAACTGGCGGGTTTCTTCACGGGCCGGGGGTCTTTGGGTCAATGAGCGTCATCCCGAGCGCAACGGCGACGTTCTGTTGTTGGTCGACGCCCAGATCGAGTCCGGGACCGGACTACAGGTGTTGGTGGACAGGTCGGTGCGACTTGCGGCGGCACTCCTGCAAGGCCACGCCCGTCGACGACACCGTCTCGGCCTGGTGACGCTCGACGGTCTGTGTCGTTGGGTGGGGCCGGGGATGGGTGAGATGCACCGTCGCCGGCTCATCGAGCAGTTGCTCGGTGTGGTTCCTGGAGAGGTGGTCTGGGACGCTGTTGAGAGGGCCGTCGTGCGAGCGGCGAAACGGCCGTCAATGGTGATCGCACTGACGCCGCTTCTCGATCCCAATATGGGTGGGCTTCTCAACGCGGTGCGGCGATCGGGTGTTGATGTCTCCGTCATCGAGATGGACGCGACCGCTGATTTACCGGAGGCGGAGCGGGAGGAGAGGATGCTGGGGAGGCGTCTCTGGCAACTCGAACGAGAGCGGCTTCGTGACCGATTGGCTGCTGTGGGCATACCAAACGCGGTGTGGGATCCGGCCGACCGGCCGGAAGTCCCTTTGCACCAACTCGAGCTGTGGAGGATGTCTTGGCGACGGCAGCTCGGCTGAGCGCAGCCCTTTCTGTTCTGTTGGCGGTGACTCTGAACCTGTGGTCGTCTCCGGAAGGGGCTTCAGGGCTCGAGGCATTGTTGGGATGGGTGACAATCGGGCTGCTTGCCGTCGGCCTCCTCATCGGTCATCGCGGTGCTGTCGCCGCCCTCGTGGTGGGGTTCATTCTTCGATTGGGCCTGATCGGAGCGATGGGTGGGCCGACGGAGCCCGATCTCTGGGTTCAGACAGTCCTCCTCGTCCTTGCCGCCGAGGCTGCGGCGATTTCGTTCACACTCAGGGTGCGACCGGTCGACCCGTTGGTTGCGACGCTGCGAAGTGTGACTACTGCCCTTCTCGCAGGTGTGGCCGTCGAGGTTATGGAACAACTCGTTAGCGGCACCGACACAAGTGGCCTCCTCGTTCGGGTCGCTGGTGTCGCGGCACTGGTCGTTGCGGCCAGGTGGATAATCCGCACATGGCGCCGATCCGGTCTGACCGCCTGACGGTCAATTGCCCATGCGCACGATTTAGCCGGCGGCCCGGGATTCAGTCCAGTGTCATCGCTGAGATCTGGTTGAGACGATCGAGATTGTGATATGCCGTCATGTACCGGATCGACCCGGTTTTGGAGCGCATGATGACCGAGTGGGTGACTACCTCATGTCCTCGATACTCGACGGCCTTGAGGTATTCGCCACCGGTGACTCCGGTTGCAGCGAAAAAGACGTTGTCTGAGTTGACGAGATCTCTCGTGGTCATCACCTGATTCAGGTCCAGGCCTTCTTCGGTCGCGTAGATCTCTTCGGATTCGTCGCGTGGCCAGAGCCGGCATTGCATTTCGCCACCCATGCACAGGAGGGCAGCGGCTGCAAGCACAGCTTCGGGTGAGCCTCCGATTCCCAGAAGGATGTCGGCGGCGGTCTCGTCCTGGGCAGTGGCTATGGCGCCGGCGACATCACCGTCGCGGATGAGAGAGATTCGCGCTCCGGCAGCACGGACAGCGTCGATGTAGGTTTGGTTTCGATCACGGTCGAGGATCAACACACGGAGGTCGTTGACATCCTTGTTCTTCGCCTTGGCAACGGCGGCCAGATTGTCGGCCACGGGAGCTTCGAGATCGACGACTCCGGCAGCTTCCGGCCCGACCGCAATCTTGTCCATATAGACCAGCGAGCCGGGGGCATACATACTGCCTCGTCCCTCCGACAGTGCCATGACGGCGATGGCCCCGGGAATTCCTGCGGCCGTGAGTGTTGTCCCGTCCACCGGATCGACTGCGACATCCACGACGACTCCGTGGCCGGTACCCACCCTTTCACCGTTGAACAGCATGGGTGCCTCATCTTTTTCGCCCTCGCCGATGACCACGAGCCCGTCGATATCGATGGTCGACAAGTGAAGACGCATCCCGTCGACCGCAGCCTGGTCGGCTGCCGACTTGTCCCCGCGTCCCAGCCAACGCCCGGCCCCCATGGCAGCGGTTTCGGTGACCCTGACCAGGTCGAGGCCAAGGTTTCGTTCGACTGGTTCGGGCATCAGTCTCCGACTCTAACGATGATGGCGTCACCCTGGCCGCCGCCACCACACAAGGCAGCTGCACCCACCCCGCCACCACGGCTCTGGAGGGCGTTGATGAGGGTCACGATGAGTCTGGCACCGGTGGCGCCGAGGGGGTGGCCTAGTGCTACGGCCCCGCCGTTGACGTTCACCTTCGATTCCGGGATGTCCATCATTTTCGCCGACCACAGCGATACTGCAGCGAACGCTTCGTTTATCTCAACGAGATCGAGATCGCCAGGTGACATGCCCGCTCGCTTGAGGGCGACGGCAAGGGCCTCAGCGGGTCTTTCATGGAGTGTTGCGTCGATTCCGCCGATTTGTCCGTAGGCGAGGATTTCGGCCAGTACCGGGGCGCCGGCCGCATCGGCGGCTTCGGCACCGGCGACAACGAGGGCGGCGGCACCGTCGGAGACCTGGGATGCGTTACCGGGAGTAATCGTGCCGTCCTCGACAAAGGCCGCTCTGAGTTGACCAAGACCCTGTGCGGTGGAGTCGGCGCGAATCCCTTCATCGGTGGTCACAGAAATCGGCTCACCTTTTCGCTGTGGGATCACGACAGGAACGATCTCACGGGCGAAGGTGCCGTCCGACGTGGCGGCCGCGGCGCGCTCATGGCTACGTGCCGACCACTCGTCTTGTTCGGATCGCGAGATTCCCAACCGTGCGTTCTTGTGGTCTGAAGACTCGCCCATCGTGCAGTGGTCAAAGGCACAGAAAAGGCCGTCGTGTTGCATGATGTCGACCATGGTTACGTCACCGATTCGAGCGCCCCACCGTGCCTCGCGCACTACATAGGGTGTATTGGTCATCGACTCCATTCCCCCGGCAAGGACGAACTTGGCGTCGCCCACTTTGATGGCGCGATGGGCGAGTCCCACCGCCGACATCCCGGAGAGGCAGACCTTGTTGATCGTCGTAGAGGGGATGCTCATGGGCAGTCCACCGGCTACCGCGGCTTGTCGTGCGGTTATCTGGCCCTCACCCGCCTGAAGCACGTGGCCGAATAACACTTCGTCAAAAGCTTCGGGGGCGATTCGGGAACGTTCCACGGCGGCCCGAATGGCAACGCCGCCCAGTTCCACGGCACGCATCTGTCGCAACGCACCGCCATATTTTCCGATCGGTGTGCGGGCGATACCCGTGATCACGGTCTTGTTCACAATACCTCCTGTGTCTCTAATGGTAATAGGGGCTGTCTCTGTCTGTTTTGACGGCCCGGCGATGAGTGGCTGACCACGGGGGCCGCGGCCCCTCTCAGAATTTGGTATACCGTGGGCCCTATGAAACTCCTCAACCTCGATCACGTGGCGATCGCGGTCAACGACCTCGATGCCGCCATCGCCGGCTATCGGCAGCGTTATCGTGTTGAACCGCTCTACCGGGAGGTGGTCGACGAGCAGGGGGTCGAAGAGGCGATGATTCCGGTCGGCGGTTCGTTTGTCCAGCTACTCCAACCCCTCTCGCCCGACTCACCGGTTGGAAAGTTCCTGGCCAGGAAGGGTGAGGGGCTCCACCACATCGCCTACGCCGTAACCAATATCGACGCTGCGTTGTCTCATCTCCGTGAGCAAGGAGCGAAATTGATAGACGAGACACCGCGGAGGGGCGGGCGGGGGACAAAGATTGCCTTTGTCCATCCGGCAGACCTTGGTGCGACCCTGATCGAGCTCGTGGAACTTCCAGGATGAACAGTTCGGTCGAGATCAAAGGCGGTGCCGGGATATTCGAGGCGGCGTTGATCGCCGTCGTCCTAGATCACATCCTGGCCGAGGAGAAAGCGATCAGCACGGGGAGCAATCTCATCGACGATCGACTACCCGCATGGGTCAGAGCACTCGATACACGCCGGGAGATTGTGCTTCCGCCGGTCAATACTCGTTGACCTGACGGCCCCGGTTCCGGAGCAGTGCTAATTCGGGTGTTTTCAGCATCCAGGCGATGAAGAGAAACACCGCGATCGCCGTAACTGCGCCAATAAGGGCCACACCGAATGTGGCCAACACGCCGATGTCTTCGAGATCAAAGTAGTTGACAACCGGCGACGCGGCGACGGCTGCAATCGCCGCTGACAATATTCCCCGTGCAAATGCCGGGCCAATCCGTTTCACGCCATCCCAGCCGGCATCAGTGCCCCAGGCAAGGAGCAGGCCGAGCGCGTAGATGATCATCACCAATGTCGATGCCAGGGCAAAACCGGCAACCCCGAGTGCGTTGTGAAGGAGGATCCATGTCGGTATGGCGACTGCCGTTGCAGCCGTTCCGATTCCGACCGGTACCCACATACGCCGCTTGGCGTAGAAGTGTCTCGAGAGAAGTTGGTGGAGGCCCCACGCCGGAATGGAGAAGGCGTAAATAACCAGGAGGCTGGTCACCAACCTGGCGTCATCGTCGTCGAACTTGCCGTATTGATAGATGAGATTTACCAGGGGAGCGGCCAGCACAACCAGCAGGGCGGTTGCCGCTGACGCAATGAACATCGTGTTCCGGGCAGCGCGTTCGGTTGTTTGGTTCAGCTCGGATGTTTTCCCGCTGGCGGCGAGCCTGGCCAGGAACGGGTAGGCCGCAACCCCGGCGGCCTGGGCGATGACACCAATAGGCACCATGTTGAGTTGTCGGGCAAATGAAAGGGCTGACACATCACCGGTGTCACCTAGCTGGCCGAACCAGCGAACGAACTGTTCATCGAGAACCGCTACGGACAGACCGAGCATCAGGGGAATCGCCAGGATCAGATACTCACGAACAGCCGAATTGCCTTGTTCGACCGGGGTAAGGCGCATGTCGGTCCGCCGGGTGCCGATCCATTGCATGCCGAAGTTGCCGACCAGCGAGCCCAGGACCGCACCCCAGAGGAACGACTCCGGACTCGGGTCGCCCATTGCCCAGCCGACCAGTCCACCGGCGATGATCCCGAGGTTGTAGACGACCGGCGCCAGCGCAGGGATCACAAATCGCTTCTGGGTGTATTGGGCGGCCATGAGCACCGACCCGAGTACGAGAAAGATCTGTGCAGGCAGAACGATCCGGGTCATTGAGATCAACCGGCTTTGATCTGTTACTGCGGGAAACACCAGGTCAACGAGTTGTGGAGTGAATATCCACATCAGAATGGTGAGCCCGACGATGGCGAGCCCGACGAATCGAAAGACCGATGTGAATGCCTGGTTGGCCCTGGAGGGCTCCCCGTTCTCGAGGTGCTTGCTCAGAATCGGGATCAGGGTGATTGTCAAATAGGCACCTGCCAACAGGTATGACAGAAAGTCGGGAATGGCGAATGCCTGCCGGTAGAGGTCACCTTCGGAACTGACACCGATGAGTGCGGCAATCAGCCCTTCTCTGACCAGTCCGAGAATTCTGGAGAGGAGAACACCCCCGGCGACAACCGCTGCCGCGGTCCCCATCCGGATCGGCGGTTTCACCTCCGCGCCTCGAGAAGCTCGTCCCGAACCGACTCCAAAACAACCAGGTCCCCATATCCGATACCCAGTTCGAGCCCCGCCTTGAACGTGCCGTGATAGTCGCTGCCGCCCGAGGGGATGAGGCCGAAGCGGCGGGCGAGGTCGGCATAGCCGTCCCTCTCGTGTTGTCGATACGTCGGGTAAGCCGCTTCCAGCCCGACCAACCCATAACTCTTCAATTCGTCGAGGACCTCGGCCATCTCATAGGAACGGTTGATGCCCAGTGTGTGGGGATGGGCCAGGACCGGGACGGCGCCCGACTCGATGGCGAGGCCGATACCCTCTTCTGGTGTCAGGGCCTTTCGCTTGGCATAGGCCGGTGCATGGTTGCCGATCCACAGGTCAAAGGCAGTCTTGATGTCCGGTACATAACCGTGGCGAACCATCACCTCGGCAATGTGGGGTCGGCCGACCGATCCACTACCTGCCACCACCTCCACTTCGCTCAGGGTGATCGGCATCCCGAGTCGGGTCAGTTCATCGACGATCGATTGGTTCCTGCTTCCCCGACCCTCCTGCAGTTCGGCAAGGCGCCCCTGCAAAGGACCGTCGGTGTTTCCAAGCCACAGGACGACGAGGTGCATTCCTCCCCACTTGTTCTGCAACGACAGTTCCGTGCCGGGAATCAAATCTACGCCAAAATCTGCGGCGGCCCTCGTTGCCTCATCGATGCCTTCCAGGGTGTCGTGGTCGGTCAGGGCGAGAGTCGAAAGTCCGATGCGGGCGGCATTTTCAACGAGTTCGGTCGGGGTGGCCGACCCATCTGAGAAAGTGCTGTGGCTGTGAAGGTCTACTGGCATGATCCGTTATTACTGCAGATCTTCGCCGATCGGTGTGTCAAGAACCGGTTACATCGATTTCGATGCCTTCGATATACACGGTCTCCAGGGGCAGACTCTTGGCGACCGAGCCTGGTTCCTGAGCAACCGGGACCGCGGCAATCCGGTCGATCGTGTCCTGTCCGGAGACGACCGTCCCCAGGATGTTGAACGTCGGGGTAAGGGTGCTGCTGCCTTCACCGATGGTGATGAAGAACTCGCTGCCGGTGGTGTTCTTGCCCCGATTCGACAAGGCGACGATGCCTGGAGCGAAAACGAAGCCCGCGTCGGGGTACTCATCCGGAACCCGATACCCCGGTCCACCCCCGCCACCCGCTTCGGGGTCGCCAGCGTCGATCGTGAAGTCGGCGAGGATTCGGTGGAAGACCTGGCCGTCGAAGAAACCCTCCCGTGAAAGGAAGACAAAAGAGTTGGCGGTGGCCACGTTGTCGAGGTCGAGCTCGATAACTATCGGCCCACAAGACGTGGAAATCGTCGCCGTTGCCGCCGTCGCCCCCTCGAGGTCGGTCTGCGGTTCGGGTTCCTCGAAGGCCATGACCGACTCCGGTGGTGGCTGCTCGGCGTCGCAAGCGGTGGGTTGTTCCCGGAAAGCCTCGTATCCCTTAGGAATGTCCCCGTCGGTGGAGAAAATAGAGCCCACAGCGAACACACCGACAACGACAGCACCAAATCCAAATGCTGTCAGAAGCCTTTTACGTAGCTCCTTTCGGCCTTCGGCCTTCTTCTCGGCCTCCTTCTTGGCGGCGCGTTGTTCTTTCTGTCGTTGACGTTTGTCAGTCATGAAGAAGGTGACTCTAGGGGCGACTTTCGAACAATCGTCAGGTGAATGTTCGTATTGGCGGGCCAAACGCTCCAAACTGTGGCGTAATGCCTGTGATAGTCCAGAAGTATGGGGGTACGTCGGTTGCCGACCCCGAGCGGATCTCCAACGTCGCCGACCGGGTGGGGATTACCCGCGCCGAAGGCAACGACGTCGTGGTTGTTGTCTCGGCAATGGGCCAGACTACCGATCAGCTGATGCGTCTGGCTCGAGAGATCACGGACTCTCCACCACCACGCGAGATGGACATGCTTCTTACCGCCGGGGAGCGGATCACGATGGCTCTCCTTGCCATGGCGCTGGAGAAGCGAGATATTCCAGCAGTCAGCTACACCGGGTCGCAGGCCGGGATCCTCACCGACTCATCACATGGCGAGGCGAGGATTCGAGAAATCACCGGAGAGCGGGTCAAGCAGTCGGTTGGAGAAGGCAAGGTGGTGATCGTCGCCGGATTCCAGGGAGTCGATCCCGATCGCCGGGAAGTGACCACCCTCGGGCGTGGTGGTTCGGACACCACCGCCGTGGCCCTGGCAGTGGCCCTCGGGGCCGAATTGTGCGAGATATTCACCGACGTCGAAGGGGTGTTCACCGCCGACCCGCGTGTCGTTGC
>DATDCF010000168.1:0-21871 GCA_036524475.1 Acidimicrobiia bacterium
TTGAGCGTTAGGTCTCCACGGATGACCGAATCCATTGGGAGGTAGGTCGCTGGATCTACTCGGGATTGCCACCGTCACGGGATTCACCCTTCCACACTAGAGAATGCCGGGAGCCAGCGCTGGTGCCCGGGCTGGTCGATCATGGCCGTACACAATCCGGGTACCTAATGCTGGGGATGAAACGGGATGCAGCGAACACGATTGCAAGAGCGGTGGGATCCGACGAGGCGTAACTTCCCGTCGTCTGAGATAACCGGGTCTTGCCGACCTCTCGCGCCCCCAGTCAGCGGGTCGACAAGTCACTGGTCGACATTCGAATCAGCGTGAGGATCGGGCGGAATCGAAGCGTTCCCGGCTTCTTGCCTCCATCACGGAATCTCGCTGTCAGCCGCCGAAGTGAGAAGAAGTCTCCCGTTCGACCCGCCGGCCCGGTCCTGAGGCGTAGAATCGGCTGAGGAGGTAGAGAAGTGATACTTTCAATAGCGCAGGCGTCGAGCGAAGGGGCCGGTACCACCGAAATGTTCGGGATATGGTCGGACATGGTGGTCGGCGACCGCCCCAACGGCTTGGTGGACTCCTATCTCCTCCAGGGAGACGGGACCGTCCATGTGGTTTCGGTTTGGGAGAGCCAGGAGGCCCACGATGCCGCCCTTCAAGACAAGGCGACCAACCATCCCGCCTACGGTTTCTTTGACGCTTGCGGTCTCGACCCAACCCACGCCACCTTCAGGGTCATCGGCCGCATGGGTTGAACAATTGGCGACCGCCTACCGGTTGAGGTGCATGCGGTGACGTACGCCGCCCCTGGAAGCATGGCCGGACGGTGCGACGGTAATCAGCCTAATGACGCCAGCCGACCGGCATGGCGAATATCGCTGGGTCTTGATAGTCGGCACAGTAGTTGTAAAGGTAGGACACTTTCACGGTGCCTCCGGTGTCGATGACGAACTCGCCCGACTGCATCCAGGGGTCGTCGACGAGAGGGCGCCCTGGCTCCTCCGGTCGGCCTGGAACGCTTCACCGGCTTCCTTTGTCAACGAGCAGTATTCCTCGGGGCGTCATAGAGAACCTGTTCCTTCGACCAGTGCGAAAGGCCAAAGGCCTTGTGGGTGCGGTAATCGGGGTCGGCGAGAACGGGAGCTGGGAGCTTGTAACGCTCCTTGTACGCTTTCACTCTTTCGATCTCGCCCGGAGCCACAACCACCACGTCGAGGCCGGCTGCAATATAGGAGTCGTCGTGTCCACGAGACGACTCCAACCAGGACGTTGATTCGATAGGCCTCTAGAAAGGACTCCGGTGTCGATCGCAGCTCGCCCAGTGCCTCCTGCAGCGGCGGGATGCCGCCGTAGCCGATCAACTTCGCCTCAACGGCGTAGGCAATGCGCTGCAGTCCCAACACCGCCCGAGCTGTAGCCTCGTCCGAGAGGTCTATTGCCCGAATCTCAGTGATCACACTCCCAGCCTAAGCTGAGCTTGCCCCGGGTTCCTGGACAGGCCCGGTTGATGCTGACCCAGGCGCGTGAGGCGGAGATGGAGAAATCGGTCTTGTCGGACCAGTCGCGTCCGACTCGGATTGCCACGGACTTGCCCCACAGGGAACTGACGTATCCCTGAGTGCGGGTAGTCACCCAGCGACCACATCGAATCGTCGCTCAGCGACCGAATCGTCCCTTCCCCCATGAAGGTACGAATTCCCCGTGGGGTCGCGCAAACACAAACCGTTTGGTCGCTGCGCGCGATTCCAGGGGCCATTGAGTCCAGCGATGTGGCCGGCTCATCGGGCCTTCGTGTTCAACGGAAACTCCGTCTCGCCATAGCCTCCCTGTTTGCAGAGGAGTTGGGTGTACACGCCGACACCGTCAGACAGGGCCAAACGTTGCGTCGGCAAGCTCAGGCGAGCCGGTAGTGCCGTTCCGCGTTCTCCCACAGGAGGGCATTCTGTTCGTCGCTGCTGAAGGTCGACACGATCGAACGATAAGCATCTATGAGCATGCGATAGGAACTGAACAATTTGTCGACGGGCCAGTTTGTACCAAACATGCACTGGTCGACGCCGAAAGACTCAATCGTCTTGAGCACATATGGTCGGATCGAGTCCACAGACCAATTGTGATCAGCGAGCCCAAGGCCGGAGATCTTGATCGCTACGTTCGGAGCTTGGGACAGCAGGTCAAGACCTCCCGACCAACGCTCGAAGTACTCATCTGAACGACCGATCGGCATTCCCGTATGTCCGAGAACGAATTGGAGGTTGGGATGGGCAGAAGCGACCTGTTTTGCGATCTCCATTCCCTCCCATGTGACGCTCAGGTCATAAACAAGGTTCATATCTTCCAGAACCGAGAGACCGTGATCGAAGGCTGGCGCAAGAAGTTCGGCTGGTTCGACCAGATTCCGGACGCCGCGCATATTGGGGTGTTCCAAATGGGTCTCCAAGTCTGAGGCTACGTTCTCGGAGGTCAAATCGGCGTAGGCAATGATCCCATGTGGAAAGCCATGTTTGTCGGCGATGCTCTGCAACCAGGCTGTTTCGCTCGTCGGGTCGATGTCGCTGTATCCCGTTTGAATATGGACTGACTTGATGACTTTCGATCCCTCAAAGTCTCTCAAGAGGTCGGTTATCTCGTAAGGCTTTTGGATCGGTGAATAATCATCGATGAGCGAATTGCCTGGAGCATCCGCAGCTAGCCAACTCGGGGAAAAGGTGTCGAGGTCCCAAAGATGGTGATGCGCGTCGATAAAAGGGATCGATGTGGCCACAGGCCTCCAATTTCAGTACGCAAGTTCCTGGGTTCGGGAGATGTTAACTGTCAGCAGGTAGAAGGACGAATGCTAAGTTAGGGATATGTTCAGCGGACCGTTACGGGTTCTGGAATTGTCGGGACCTCCCCATGTCATGGGCCGAATTCACGCAGACCGTTTCTCGAGCTCGATAAGGAGATACCTCGAGGATCGTCAATCGACCATGGCCGACGGTACATGGTTCGGCGACAGCTCGGAACCCGCTGTGGCCCTCGAGTTGGCCGAGTTAACTGCTGATCACCACCAAAGCTATTCCGCGAGCCTCTTCGAAGAACTGCAATCAATGGCCGCTGCCGCTGGGTTGACGACCGGGGAGGCCATTCTCGTTGGAGGGTTTACCGACATAGTGGACATTGTTAGGTCCCGGGTCGGCTCTGCGATCTCCGTCGACGAATGCACTGGGATTCTCAACCCTGAGTTGGGATTTCTTGCCCAGACATGGGACATGAACATGTCGGCCGGAGAGTACGTATTGATGATGAAAATTGAGCCCGAATCGGGCCCTCGTGCTCTGGTTCAAACCACAGTGGGATGTCTTGGGCAGATTGGAATTAATGAGGCCGGTATCGCGGTCGGGATCAACAACCTGACGGCCTCTGGCCGGTTGGGAGTCACATGGCCTTTCGTGGTTCGTGCAGTACTGCAGCAGTCCAGTTTGGACTCAGCGGTCTCCGAGGTGTTGCGGGCCCACCTGGCGGGCGGCCACAACTATTTTCTCATGGGCCCGGATGGTACGGCAGTCAATATCGAAGCAATGCCCACTTCGGTGCGGGTGACGAAGTCATCGTTCGCTCCAATGGTTCACACAAACCATTGCATTGATCCGGCTAACGCCGCCATCGAAGCCAACATTCCGACGGAGATGGCTGAAGATTCTCACCTTCGCATGTCATTGGCCAACGAGTATGCCCACGACCTCGGTTCCTTCTTCGCTGAGCCCCGCATCTCAAAAAGGGGGGTCGATCCCCATGGTGGGGCGACGTGTGGTGCAGCAATAATGAACACGAGAGAGCTATCGATGGAGGCCCTTTGGGGTGTGCCGGGTTACGGCGAGTGGGAACAATTTTCGTTTGATCAATGAAATCCCGAGCTACAAGAGACCAAGTTCCTTCAGCGCGGTCGCTCCACCATCGAGGTTTGAAAGGTTCATGCTCGCGTAGTTCGGAGCGTAGATGACGCCTTCACCACCTGCGCGATATGTTGCCAAGACACTTCTATTGACGATGTCCGGAGTACACACAGCCTGATCTTCACGGGTTCTGGGCGCATCCACGCCGAGACCCATGTAAACCGGGATCTGACCATTCACCCCTCGCACCGCGTCGGCGCACTGTCCGTACACATATGTATCTGGGTCCATTCCCGCCTGAACCAGTTCATCCCAGGGCGCCTCGTCCAACCCGAGGAGTGTGTACATCAATGGATTCATGTCTTTTGGATCCAAATCACGCAGCAGCGTCTTGTAAAAGTCATCCATCTCGAGTCGGTAGATCTCGCCGGACTGATGCTGATACGTGATGGGTTTCACCCAATCGGCGTAGGCGACTTGTTCAGCCCATGGCCATTGAGCTTTCCGAATCGGATTGAAGTGGTTCCGGTTCCAAACATTCAGGCCAAACTCTAGAGAGGGATCACACCACTTCACGATGCCGTACAACTCCTGGTCCAGTGACTTGTTTCGCTCCAGCCAGAACCGTTCCCAGATCAGTGCCTCTGGGTTTGCCCACAACACTCGCAAGAACTCGACGAACGCCCCGTCGACGAAGTCATCACCGGCGCGCACCCGATCAAAGTAGTCCTGCAGTTTGTGAGTGGATCGAATCGCCGCTTCAACATCGACGCCCCTTCGTACAGCGAGCGAACGACAGAATTCGCAAAAGCACCCAGCCGTGTCTCCGTGCATCATTTGATCGATCGGACTTCTCCGTTCGTTGCACCACATCAAACCGTCGATGTCGTAGTTTCGGCACTGGTCCTCAACCATCGAATGCCACCACTTGCGGTAATCGGGATTGTTGATACACGGCGCCGAACCGAATCGTCCGAGCAAGTCGACTTCCATCACTTGAGCCAGGTTCGGGATTTCTGGGTTACTGGCAGACCCGTGACCCGCATAGCTGAACAGCGGTTCCATCAACTCTGGCATGATCTTCATCCCTCGACCGCGAGCCGCCGGAATAATCAGTTCGAGGATATCGATTCCGTCCATCTCCGGGTCTTTGGCTCGGAAATCTTTGATGAATGTCGACCCGTAGTAGGCCGGATCGGGTTCAAAGTACGCTCCACCCTTCATTCGCAACGGCTCCGGGACACCATGATCAGGCCAGCCGTCCAGTTCATGCGAGATGCTTCGCCCAGCTTTGAGCCCAAGCCAGGACACGGTTCCGACCAACAAAACGTTAACGCCCACCCTCGCACCCAACGTCTCTAAGACCTGATCGACACCTTCGTCGATGAAACTGATTGGACTTACTTGGATTCCTACGAACTTCTTGTCGGGGTCAGTTTTCAATTGTCGCTCCGCTCACTAGTTTGACCCACCCTACCGCACTCGAGTTCAACCTGTCATCGGTCAACTGTTAACCTTTGGCAGGTACAGCGGATCGGCTACGCCGGAAGTTGCCCCGACGAATCGAACCTGGAGCCGAAAGGCGTGAGGAGAAAGCAGAATTATGGACCTCGGTATTGACGGCAAGGTCGCCCTTGTTGGTGCCTCCGGAAACGGACTGGGCCTAGCCACGGCACAAACGTTGGCAGCTGAAGGATGCCATGTTGCGTTGTGTGACTTCGACGAAACTGCCCTTGGATTGGCCAAGGAGCAGCTGACAGGCACGGGTACGGGCGACGTAGAGGGCTGGCCCGTCAACTTTCGAGATCTGTCTTCGATCGAGAATCTCCTGACGTCGGTTGTGGGTTGGAAGGGCAATGTCGACATTTTGGTAACAAACTCAGGTGGTCCGCCACCGGGCACCTTCGACGACGCCACCGACGACAAGTGGCAGGCCGCTTTCGAATTGACATTCTTAAGCGCGGTAAGGTTAATTCGGGGCGTACTTCCAGGGATGAAAGAGCGCAACTGGGGGAGGATCATTAATTTCACTTCCCGCACCCTCAGAGAGCCGATCGACAATCTTATGATTTCGAACGCCGTGAGACTCGCTGTCGCTGGCATGGCTAAGACCCTCGCGACTGAAGTGGCTCCTTACGGAATCACGGTGAACAACCTCGGACCTGGTCCCACCTCGACAGCGCGGGCCATCGAACTCGCCGCGGCGAGAGCCGAGAAGAGAGGTGTCACTGTCGAAGAGGAACTAAGCGCTACTGAAAGCCGTATCCCGGTTGGGCACATGGCGACTCCCGAGGACCAGGCCGCGGTCGTGGCGTTCCTCGTCTCCGAGGCCGCCCGCCACATTACTGGAGCCTCCCTGATTGTTGATGGAGGCGAGACAAGGGCTCTATAGCCCTCCCAGAGAGCCTCGCCTGACTTAAATCGCGTCAACTTGTCAACCGTTGACAGGTTGCTATTATCGCACCCAGATCAGTTTCTGGGCCGTAACGAATCGGCCCACGACGAAAGGGTGACGAATGTCGAAGAGCCGGCCAACACATATCACGTCCGACGGCGAAAGAGCGCGCCGCTACGACGTGCTCCGATCGGCGATGGAGGCCAACGCTCTGGGCGCCTTGGTTATCTGTAGCCGGGGGGACGAATTTGTTCGAGGCCGTGTCCAGTATGTATCCGATATCTTCCAATGGGCTGGAAGAGGGTTCGTAGTCCTCCCCCTCAAGGGCGAAGCGGTATTCATTGTTGACCCGCTGTGGGGACTCGGATACGCGATGCAGTCGGGATGGCTGAACGACTATCGAGTTCCGCCGAACGCTGGGACCGAAATCGGCGGGATATTGAGTGATCTTGGGTTGCAGAGCGGCAATGTCGGCGTGGTCGGCTTAGCGGACATCACAGCTGTCGCTGACTTCGAGGACATGAAGGCCGCCCTCCCTGAAGCAACGTTTAGCGATGCGACAGACCTATTCGACGACATCCGAGCCATCAAGAGCGAGGAAGAACTTGACAACGTCCGCGAGACCAGCGATATGCTCCGGCTCGCGTTCCAAGCGCTCGAAGCACAAATCAAGCCCGGTGTGCGAGAAATTGACGTTTTGGCTGAAGCCCACCGACTTTGCCGGCAATTAGGAGGCATGGAGGGCATCGCGCTCATGGGGCGGCCGCCATTCAATTCATTTTCTCCGGGCGGAACAGGAGGAGTGATCGAGAAGGATGATGTCATCGTCATTGATCTTGAGTGGGGCGGCCCATCGGGTTACTGGGTGGAGTTGCGACGTGTTTACAGCTTCGTCCCCCCCAGCGCCGAACAGCAGAAGTATTGGGAGTCTCGGGTTGAGAGCTTCGCCGCTTGCGTCGAGGCGATGAAGTCCGGAGAGTCGTCGACTTCAATCCTCGATGCCAGGGACAAGGTCTACGCTAAGTACGGGCAGCATGCCGATGGTGTCATTGCATACACCGCCCACGGCATTGGGGTGGATTCCCTCGAACCGCCATGGGTTCCGGGCAAAGACCGAATGATGGAAGACAACATGCTGATCAATCTGCATCCTGCAATCAAATTTGACGACCCCGTGAAAGGCGTTGCATTAGGAGGGATCAGCATTGCTGACAATGTGATCGTTACGAAGGACGGCGGCGTTCGGACGACCGATCAGGAAGACAACTGGATTGTCCTCTGACCATCCCGTCTGAACGCTGAAGAAACTCCGAAAGTGGCGTCAGGGTCGATTTTGCGGGTCGGTGTTGTGGGAGCTGACCCGCGTGGCTTTGGTGCCCGTTCTCACATTCCAGCTATCCAAGAGTCCTCAATTCTGAGCCTCCACGCCGTCTGTACTCAACACGAAGCGACGGCGCAGGCTGCTGCCGAGAGGTACGGCGTGAAGCGCTGGTACGCCGGTATCGATTCCATGTTGGACGACGGCGAAGTTGACCTTGTGACCATTGCTGTGCGCCCGATGTTCCACTCGGCCCTAGCGCTTGCAGCGATTAGCCACGACGTCCCGGTGTATTGTGAATGGCCCCTGGCTCTAAACAGCCAGCAGGCCCGGCAGATGGCTGAGGCGGCGGCGACCAGACGCACCCCGACGGCAACCGGACTTCAGGGTAGGTTCTCGCCAGTTATTCGCGACATCAGGGACACGTTGAGCTCCGGGGAAGTCGGGAAGGCGCTGAGCTTCAATGCCTCTCTGGTCCAACCGCCATTCCGGGTGGACTCAGATCGTGAATGGTTGACTAAGTCGTCGGAGGCCAGTGGGGCCCTTTTTGTGGCCAGCGCACACCTGACAGATATGCTGCAATTCCTACTCGGCAAGATCAACTCACTTGTCGCCGTGGTCGGCGAATCTCAATTGGAAGGAAAGCATGGCGACGACCAATCCACTTTCCGATGGGCAACCCAAGATACGGTTCAGTATTTAGCCAAGTTCGCGTCCGGAGCGTCAGGCACGGTCAACGTGACCAACACCGCCACCAAGCCGGCGGGCTTCAGTCTTCAGATTCTTGGGGACGCCGGGCAGGTCGATGTGACCGCTCCTGAGTATCCTCAGATAAGTCCGCTAACCGCCGTGATTTCAAGCCGCTCCGGGCAGGTTCGGCGATCACAGACTGAAAACGCTGCCGATCCAACGCCCTCGACCAACGTCAAACGAGCCCTCGAATCTTTTGCTCACGCAGTGTTGGATGGGGCGGATTTCGAACCTGACTTCGCCACTGGAGCCAACCTTCATCACATTCTGGACGCTATCGCGGAGTCTGATGAGTCCAAGAAGTGGGTTGACGTCTGAACGCAAGTGATGAGAGTGGTTTAGGTGTTTGAGTCGCGCTGTTTGTGAGTGAGTTCTTGGACGGCCGTACGCGCTCTCTCCCAACCATCTTCAATGTGCCGCTCAAGGATCGCGTGCGTCTTGTCAACGTCTTTGTCCACGATGCTATCGATGATGATCTGATGATTTTTGACCGAGTCCCCAACCGGATGAGTTGGTGTGGTGAAGCTGACCAGCATCTGAAGCGAACCTGAAACCACGTCTTGCCACACCTTCAGAAGTGGACGGTGATCCGATAACTCGAAGAGCGTCTTATGGAAGGCTAAATCACTCCGAGCAAGTTCGTTGCGATCGCCGCTTTGGGATGCGGTTCTAATCGTATCGAGCGCACGGTCCAACGATTCCCGTACATCGTCGTTCAACGATTCGATTATCAGTTCGGCTGCGTACGGCTCAAGAACGCGCCGCAAGCTGTAGAGCTCGTCAATGGTTCTGGCGTCCAGCGCTCTAACAAATTTGCCTTTGCGGGGTTCATTCTCGACGAGGCCATCGCCCTCAAGAAGAGCCAGCGCTTCTCTTATGGGCCCTCGGCTGATGCCAAATTCTCTGGCAAGGGCGGCCTCAAAGAGTCTTTCGCCGGGAGCGAAGTGGCCCGCCAATATCGCATCCCGGAGGTGGTCGGCCACAGTGTCCACGAGTGTCGGGGCCCTGAGCTGAGATGCATTGAGGTGGCTGTAGTCGGCGGTTCGATTCGGCTGAGCCATTTATGCGTCTGATCCAATAGGGCGGACGAACTCGCCCCGCGAGTGGCCCACGATTGTTCCATTCTCGAACACAGTCTTACCCCTTAGGATCGTCGTTTGGAGTCGACCCCGGTACGACTTGCCGTTATACATAACAGCACTTGCACCCGAGCGACTTAAAAACGAGTCTAGCTCCACAACATTGTCGGAGCCAGGATCCCAAATGACCAGATCAGCATCCGAACCAGGGCTGACGGTGCCCTTCTTCGGAAACAAGCCGAAGAGTCTTGCCGGTTGTTCCGTGATGACACGAACTGAATGCTCTAATGAAATTGTTCCACGGGCGACGGCATCCATCATCACGGGCAACATCATCTCGATCCCAGGGATGCCTCGCGGGGCGTCTTCGTAGGGCACCGATTTGTCACTAACCGTGAACGGCGCATGATCGCTCGCGACGATGTCGATCAATCCCGAATTCAAGGCGTCCCATAGTGCGTCACTGTCCTCGGATGACCTCAAAGGCGGGGCCACTCTGACGAAGGAGCCGTACTCGTCAATATCCTTATCATTGAAGACCAGGTAATGCGGTGCCGTTTCGCCTGTAATCAGATCTGAGTTCGTACGTGCAGCCATCAACGCCTCAACGGCTGCAAGGGACGACATGTGCGCCACGTGAACTCGAGCGCCGGTATCCCGAGACAAGGCGCCGAGCAGGGCAATCGAAGCGGATTCGATCACGGGTGGCCTCGGCGATTGATGCTCCGGGGAGGAAGCGTTTTGGAACTTATCGATCAGTTTCTGATTTTCGGCGTGCACCGTGCAGGGGAGGCCAGTTGAAGCGACAATTGACAGGGCGGTGTGGATGTCGTCGTCGGACGATGCCCATAGCCCAGCGAACTCTCGATCCCGTCCCGGAGGTGGATCGTGCGTGAACAGTTTGAAACCGATTGCACCAAGCCCGGCCATCGAGTCCGCCTTTCCCGAACTACCGAGTGCGGCGCCCGAGAACAAACCGAAGTCCACGTAGCACTGACTCTCCCCTAGCGCCCTCCTGGCCTCGAATACCTCGGGCGTGCTACAAGCTGGATCTGAGACAGGCATTTCGAGGACTGTTGTGACTCCACCCGCCGCCGCTGCCATCGTCTCGGTCGCGAAGGTGCCTCTTTCGGGGTGGCTGGGAGCGCGGCAGTGAAAGTGACCGTCCACGACTCCAGGCAAGACGTAGTGACCTTCCGCGTCGATTACATTCTTCGCTGGGCCAAGCGATCCATGAGGACCCACCTCAGCAACCGATTCGCCAACAACGGCCACATCGAGAGGACGAGTCTTCCCATCTGATACCACGACGCCGTTGGCAATTAGTAGATCGTGCAAGAGCTTGACGGCAAATCAGGGGCGAGCAAACATCTCATGCGAGCGAACTTGACGCAAGAGTCAGGTCGACGGCACCCATCAGGCGCTCGAGTTCCGACATGGTCCCTGCATCGACGGTGGGGGCTGGCGCCCTGACGGACGCGTTGTCAATAAAACCGCGGGACTGATAGAGATGCTTACGCACCGACAGCGAGATGAGCGGTTGGCTTTCAAAGAGAATAAGAGGCAAAAAACTGTCGAATAATTGGCGTGCCTCCCCTACTTCACCACCCCTATGCAAATCATGTATTCGCTTGAGGATCTCCGGATACGCGAATCCTGTCATCGTTCCGCTCGCGCCACGATCCAACTCGTCGATAAAGCTCAGGCCGCCGAGACCCCCAAACACCTTGAGTGAATCTGAAGTCGCCAACACGGAAGACATCTTCTGTGCCGTCGGCGGGTCCTCGAGCTTCAATGAAGTCATCTGATCGACGGTTTGGTGCAATTCGTCAATCAGTTCGACCGACATGATCACCCCGCTAGATGTTGGGTGATCTTGGAGGACTATTTCTATCTCACTTCCGCGAGCAACAGTCTCGAAGTAGTCCAATATCGCCTGCGGGTTTGGCTTCGCCAAAGTCGGGGGCGAGATCATCACGGCGTCGGCCCCTGATTCTTCGGCCACCCGAGTCAGCTCCCGGCAAGGAATTGCCCCGGGGTGGTTCGTTCCAACGATGACTTTCCCGGCGCCGGCTGCCGCTGACACGAACCTCGTCAGCACTTGCTGTCGCTCTTCATCGAGGAGTTTGTTGGCCTCGCCCATGACGCCAAGCACAAGGAGTCCGTCGACGCCGAGAGAAAGCAGCGCCTCTGTCATCTTCTCCACCGACTTGAGATCGACAGATCCGTCCGAGTGGAACGGCGTGGGCGCGACGGTATAAACGCCTGCTTCGAGCACGACTAAGACCTCCGGGTCTCGGCTATTCCTGAGAGAGGAGTGCCCGATTCTTGGGCGTAACCGCCCGCGGCGCTGTGTGCAAGTTGGCCCCTGACAAACACCTGGCTCACGCTCCGGACGGCTTCAAGGTCCTCGCCGGGGTTCGCGTCGAGGACAACAACATCGGCTATTTTACCGACTTCGAGCGATCCCAATTCCTTACTCAAGCCAAGAAGCTCGGCGCCGCGACTCGTGATTGACCGCAAGGCGTCGTAGCTGTCCTTACAGACACCGACATGGACCATGAATTTCAGCTCCTCGGCAATCTCATTGTGAGGCACGACCGGGCTCCCTGCATCTGTTCCAAAGGCAATGGGAATGCCGGCTTCTGCGGCGGCCTTGTTCCCGGCAAACCTCGATTCATCGTTCATCTGGTCGATTCGTCGTTGAACCTCGTGAGGAGGCATTCCCCAGTCCAATCCCCGCTGAGATTGGAGAACGAGGGGCGAAAAGGTTGTCACAATCCACGTTCCACGATCGACGAGAAGTTGAATTGTGTCATTCGACATGGAGCCGCCGTGCTCGACGCAGTCAACGCCCGCTTCAACAACTCGACGGATGGCTTCATCGAAAGTTGCGTGTGCTGTGACCTTCATCCCATTCATGTGCGCTTCATCGACCATCGCTTTGAGCTCATCCATCGTGAACTGAACCAGTTCATGCGATGCCATGATCTTGATCCAGTCGGCACCGACTTTGAATTGCTCCCGGATCGCCCGACGGCAATCGTCGACGCCGTCAGCCTCCCGACAGCACCACCAGGTGTGGCCGCCGGTCGTCGAAATCGCTCGACCGTTGATGATCAACCGAATCCAAGGTATGACCCCGGTATCGATGCCGTGCTTTGCGCTCTGATTGGCGTCGTTCATACCTAAGTCTCGAATCGTGGTGACTCCGGCAGAAAGGTGCTTGCGCACGTTCATCGCGGCTTTCATTGCCGAAACAGCACTGGGCTCGTTTGCTTGGTCTTGAAGATCGTGAATGCCGTCCCAGCCCAGATGGACGTGGGAATTTATGAAGCCGGGCAGTAAGAATTTGCCGGCGACGTCCACGAGAACGTCGCCATCCTTGCTGGCGATGTCGCCCACCTCGACGATTCGCTCATTCTCGATAGCGAGCGAGCCAACGCTTGACGACCCCTTCTCGAGATCCACGATTTGTCCACCATTAAGTATCGTCCGCATCAATGTTTCCTTTCATTGCGTTTCGAAATCATCGGCTTTTGGCCCACTCTTGGGTTATGAGTCCTCCCGCTTTGGTGAGCTCCTCCACGAGACTTATACCGATCGGGATGCCAGCCGAGTGTGGGGTGATGATCAGGTTGGGAGCCGTCCACAAACCGCTGTCCTCGAGAGGGGGTTCGTACCAGGCCACATCTATGGCTGCTCCGGCGAGTTGGCCACTTTCGAGGGCGGCGGTCAAAGCCGCCTCGTCGACCAGTCGACCCCTGGCAGTATTGACGAAGAAGGAACCCGCTCTCATCGCATCAAACTGTTCGGCCCCCATCATCTTCTCCGTCGACTCGTCAAATCTGTTGTGCAACGACACACAATCCGACTCGGCGAGTAAGTCTTCAAAGGGGAGATACTTGATGCCGAGTGCGGATTCGTCCTCTTCCGAGAACCGATTCCTTTTGGTGTAGATCACAGTGCAGTCGAAGGCATTTAGAAATCTGGCGACCTCAAGGCCAATTCGGCCAAGACCCACAAGTCCAACCTTCTTGCCTGCAATGGCCTCAAATCGCTCCAACCCAACCCAGTTGTACGAGTAATCCTCTTGATTGGTGAGGATCGGGGTTATGTCCGCGGCCCATTCACGCGCTCTCGTGCGATTCAGGGCGGGTCCAAACCGCTTGAAAACGGCCAGTATCAACATGACCGTATGCTCCGCCACACTGACCAGCGCCGGCGACGATGCAGTCTGAAACGCAATACCTCGAGCCGCCAAATCCTCGATGGGTATGCTGCCTGGTCCGGAGTCGAGCTTGATTACGAGTTTGAGGTTGGGAAACGCGTCGACAGTGGCTCGATCGATGTCAGTGGACCAGGTGACAAGGATGTCGGCGTCGGTGACGCCAGGAGAATCGGAAGGTCCAAGCACTGAAGACTCGAAAGGAAGCGCGTCGAGAAATGCTTTGGTTTGCTCATCTCCAAACTCATCGAGGAGAGCGACTGTAGGCCCTTTGCTGCTCATCTCGACGAAACAAGGTCATTCCAAAGAGACTCAAAGCGCTCCAGGGCCTCTATGAGCTCCGATTCCGGCGCCAGGTATCCAATCCGAATGAAGCCCTCCCCCGCATCGCCGAACAGCGAACCCGGCGTAAAGAGCAGCCCGTGGTCGACAAGGGCCTTCACACAGAAGTCATAGGCGGTAAGCCCAGCTTCTTTAATGTTGGCAAAGAAGTAGAAACCACCTAGCGGGGGACTGTATTTGACCCCCATTCTATCGAAGGCCGCTGCCATGGTCTGCCTCCGACTCGAGTACTCGGCGAGCATGTCGACAAGGAAATCGTCGGGTCCCTCGAGGGCCGCCAGCGCCGCATATTGCGATGGCGTGGCAGCACAGATTGTTAGAGAGTGTCGTGGTTCGAGCGCCGATTTGATGTAATCCCTTGGGCCCGCCATATACCCGACCCGAAATCCTGTCATGCTGTACGCCTTGGAAAATCCGTTGATCGTTATCGTCCGTTCCCGCATTCCGGGCAGCGTCGCGAAGCTCACTGGCTCGAATCCGTCGTATACGATTTTTTCATAGAGCTCGTCCGAGATTGCAAGGAGATCGTGCTTCTCGATAACCCTGGCGATCCCCTCCATGGTCTCCTTGGTAAGCACACCCGCAGTCGGATTATTGGGAGACACCAGCACGACAAGCTTGGTCCGTTCTGTGATTCGCTCCTCGATTGCTTCCGGAAGCAACTCAAATCCCTGGTCCTCGTAGGTTGGGACCAGAATTGGCTTTCCACCGGCCAACAGGATATTTGAAGGGTATGCCATGTAATGTGGCGACGCGATTATGACTTCGTCACCAGGATCCAACAAAGTCTGGAGGGCCACGACCATCGCTTCTTGGGCACCCGACGTCACGATGATCTCACCCATCGGGTCATAATCAAGGTCGTTGTCGATCCGGAACTTCCTCGAGATGGCCTGGCGCAACTCCGGAAGCCCTGCCGGGTTGGTGTAGGTGGTCTTGCCCGAATTCAGAGCGTCGATCGCTGCGTCGACGATGTGCTTGGGGGTAGGACGGTCTGGCTCGCCTCTTCCCAGTCGGATGACATTTTCTCGCTCATCGGCCATGTTCAGCAAAGTAAAGAATGCACTGTCTTCGCCGCCCCGTATCGCCAGGGCGCCCCGCGCCATTCCTGCCCGCAGCGGGCTGAATGTTTCTGTGTTCGACGTCATTGTGTTTCCTCCGATGCTTCTTACTTGGGGCTCAGCCCGATTGCGTCCGCGAACCGTTGAAGACCTTCCTCCAGCGGAATGGGCGTCCAGCCCAAAGCAGCTTTGGCCTTGGCCGGCGAGATTATGGTTGGTCGGTCAGGACCCCCGTCGACGACCGTCTCAGCGTCGCTACGGACTTCCAGTCCGAATATCGACTCGGCTGCGCTAAGGACGTCTGCGAACGGGCGCGGATTGCCTGATGTGAGATTGAAGACCCGCCCATTCATTCCAGTCGCAAAGAATTTGTAGGCAGCCGCAGAGACATCGTCAACGTAGACCCAATCACATCTGGATTCAACCCGTTCGCCGCGCACCGGTCGACCTTCAGCCGCAGCCTCGGCAAGGAGTTTTACTTCGGTGACAAAGGGCCGGGTGTCCCGGAATTCTTCTGCGGGACCGTACATTGAGGTAGGACGTACAGCCCCAGCGTCGAAGCCAAACATCTTCGCGTATCGAAACATCATGATTTCGGCAGCGAGTTTTGCTGATCCGTAGAGCGAGAACCCGCCGTCGCCATCTTCCTCTACCAGCTCCTCTTCGACGAACTGGTTGTAGACACCACCCGACGATATGAAGAGGAACTTCTTGACTTCATTCGTCCGGGCGAATTCAAGTCCGTTTAGGAGGCCGACCAGATTGACATCAATCAGTTTCGTCGGATCATGCTGCGACTCTTCAACCGTAGGTGTAAGTGCGGCGGCATGCACGACCCCATCAACATCACCCAGCGCCGGGTTTGTCCAGCTGCTCTTGTCGGCAACGTCAAGCCGGATATAGGAAACGCTGGACGGCGTGTCTGATCGCGGAGAGAACTGGTCCTCGGCCAAAATATCGGCGGCCACCACTTCCTCGCCGCTCAGCGCGAATTCCCGAACCAAAGACCGTCCAAAGAACCCAGCGGCACCGGTCACTAGCACCTTCATACATCACACTCCGAAATATCTGTCTTTGCTGCTTTTTCGTCAAGTCTTCGCCCGGGAGCCCTTCAAATCCTCCGTAGGGCAACCGAATTGCTGCCAGTGTGCGATCGTAGCCTTCGTGCCGTAGCCTGTCAACAGATGACAGGTTGCAACTCGCCAAGAACCTCGCATCGGTTCGGTCCGTCGCTCCTCTGTCGGTGTGGTCAGTGTTGCAATCTTGTGTCGCCAGCCCCAAAACGATATCCCACCGCGGAGATCAGCAGCACGGCCCGTCGTGCGCACCCTTCCAAGACTCGTTGCCGATAGCCTCTGGTTCTTACCTACCGGGGTTGCTCTCGCCAAGGAAGTTGTCTATTGTCTGCAGTCGACAGAAGGAGTTCCGATGCACGATCCGTTCTACGATTTCTATCCAAAAAGGGAACCGGTGCCACTCGTATCTGGTGAGATTGCTTTGATCACCATCGACTTGCAATATCTCGATGCCCATCCCAAAGGCTGGGTTGGGCGGATTGCAGACGCCGACGGCCGCCCCGAACTCTTGGATCAAAGGTGGGAAGGCATCGAGGGAATCCTCCCGAATGTTCGTCGAGTCCAAGATGCGTTTCGCAAAGTCGGCGAAGAGGTCATGCATGTTCGCGTGGCGTATCGCACAAAGGATGGGCGAGACTCAGGAACTGGTTTCCTTCCCTCCACGGATGTAGATCCCCTGCCAAGAGATGATCAGGATGACGACTTCTTGCCCGAGGTGGCACCCGTCGGGGACGAAGTGGTATTCAACAAAACGACATCGAGCGTTTTCAACTCGTCGGGAGTCGACAAAGTATTGCAGCGGATGGGCATTCGCCATCTTCTCGTTACCGGGATCGTAACCGACGGTTGCGTTGAACTCTCCGCTCGAGATGCGGCGGATCGCGGGTATGCCGTAACACTTGTCCAGGATGGCTGTTCGGCGACAACACCCGAGGCGCACAAGGATGCCCTGGAGAGGATGAACGACGGGGGCTTTATCGCCCTCAAGACTTCTGATCAGGTAGTTGAGGAAGTTTTGTCGATTGCCTAGCTCAAGAATGCAACCCCAGGGAGAACGCAGATCATGGGCCATACGGTGATTTGAATGGTCAGGGCATCTGCCGCACTTTTGGTGTTGCCCGGAGTTGTTGAGGTCGACGAAGTCGATTTTTTATCGGTGGGTCCCGGCCAAGTTGAAGTTAGAATGGCCGCGGCCGGGATTTGTCACACCGATCTTCATATTCGCGACAGCCCCGATGGATGGGGCAAGTCTTTTCCCCTACTCCTCGGGCATGAAGGATCGGGCATAGTCGTCAACGCCGGCGACGGCGTTTCTCTTGAAGCTGGTGATCATGTCGCGATCGCTTGCAGGGTTCCTTGTGGCGCGTGTGCGCTTTGCCGGCGGGGCGACACCCGACGATGTAGAAGCTCGGCGCCCAAACCCGCCCTAATCCAAAGATCCACCGATCAGTCGTCCGTCACTCCAGCGCTGGGCGTGGGGCTATTCGCGGACACGGTGGTGGTCGACGCCATGGCTGCTGTAAAAGTGGATCCATTGATTCCCTTTGACGTCGCGGCCATTCTCGGTTGCGCATTGATGACCGGGGTTGGAGCTGTGACCCATACGGCCCGGGTCTTTCCGGGAGCGACGGTCGCTGTAATCGGTTGCGGCGGCATCGGGTTGTCGGTGGTGTTGGGTGCGCTCCTGGCCGGGGCAAGCAAAGTGATCGCGATCGACCTGGTGGCGTCAAAGCTCAGCTGGGCATCGAGGTTGGGTGCCACCGACGTGATAAATAGCTCTGAGGAGAATCCCGTTGACGCCGTTCGGGAGATCACCGGAGGCGACGGGGTAGACTTTGCTTTTGAGGCGGTAGGGCTCGCAACTTGCGTCGAGCAGAGTCTCGCGATGTTGGCTTACGGCGGGGTCGCTACTGTCATCGGCGTTCCACCGAGGAACGAGAACATGACTTTGCCATTGGGTGGTCCGGGCGGCTTTCTTGCCAACACCAACTCGCTCCTGGTCACTCACGGTGGGGACTCCCTTCCACAGCATGACTTGGACGTATACGCTTCTCTGATTCTTCAGGGTCGTCTGGACGTGGCAAAAATGATCAGCCACAGAATCTCGCTCGGAGACCTCGATGAAGGGTTCGAGATGATGAAGTCCGGGGAGTCGGTGCGGGCCGTGGTTGTTCTCGACAAGTCACTTGTCCGGTAGGTGCCATGCACGTCCCGATGACACGACTCGCCGATGAATATGATTCGATGCAGCCCGAGATCGACTCGGCAATTCAGGCAGTCCTGAAAAGCGGTCGGTACACACTGGAGTCTGAGCTCATCGAATTCGAGCGGGAATTCGCCTCCTTTGTCGGCGCTTCCCATGCAATAGGAGTTGGATCGGGAACCGACGCCCTAAGAATTGCCCTGCTGCTTTGCAACCTTCATCCCGGAGATGAAGTCATCACCGCCCCAAATACTGACAATCCGACGGCCTCGGCCATCGAGCAGGCGGGCGGAACAATCGTATTCGCCGACACAAACCCCTCGACCTTCAATCTGGAACCGGCAAGCGTTCTGAAGGCGATCTCACCCCGGACACGGGCGGTATTGCCAGTGCACCTTTTTGGGCAGCCAGCCAATATGACGGAAATATGCGCCATCGCGTCAGAACACGACCTGTTGGTGGTCGAAGACGCCGCGTTGGCCGTTGGTGCGAAACATCGCGGTCAGCGCACCGGAACATTTGGAGCAATAGGTTGCTTCAGTCTCGCTCCATCAAAGATTCTGGGAGCATTCGGCGACGCCGGTGTGCTCGTGACAGACGATGTGGCACTGGCCGAGCGCGCTCGAGTCCTGCGTAACTACGGTCACGCGCCCGGGACTGATCTCAACCCTCAGAATCTGACCGGGGGTGGGGATTGGGTCGTCCTGGAACACGGCATCAACTCAAGGCTTGATGCTCTCCAAGCAGCCGTACTTCGAGTCAAGCTAACGACTCTGGAGGCAAGGATATCGCTCCGCCAGGGAGCCGCAGCTCTCTATAACCGTCTGCTTTCCGGGTTGGATGTCACGACTCCGCATATCGACGCCGACAACGAGTCGACCTACTTTGCCTACAACGTGCTGGTCGATGATCGTGATCTTGTCCGGACTTCATTAGCTGCGAGCGGCATCGCCACCCGCCTCTATTACAACCCTCCCCTGCACCTGCAGCCCGCTTTTCGCCACCTCGGATACAGCTCGGGCGATTTCCCATCGACGGAGAGATCTGCACTTCATGGTCTCGCCCTGCCACTGTTCCCTCAAATCAAAGAGGAGGAGGTGCAGAGGGTGGCCCATGCGCTGGAGTCGGCCGTCGCAAAAGAGTGAATCGAAAGGTAAATCGAGAGGTGTAATGAACATGGCAAACATTGACTTGGCCTACGACGACGCAGGTGATGGAGGGCAGACTTTTCTATTGATCCACGGAGCATTTGGAAGACGTTCTGACTACGTCAGGCAGATAGAGTATTTCAGTCCGACCAGCCGTGTCATTGCTGTTGACCTCCGGGGCCACGGAGACTCCGACGCCCCCGAATCCGGATACTCAATTTCCCAGTTCGCCGAGGATGTCGCGACTCTTGCGAATGGACTTGACTTGGAGAAAGTGAATGTCGTCGGGCACAGTATGGGTGGAGTTATCGCTGTCGAACTTGGATCGCGCTTTCCGGAGCTTGTTGGTGCGATAGCAACGCTGGACTCACCATCCATAATTCCGGGCTGGCACGACCAGCATACGGGCCCCTATGGCGAAGCTATGCATGGTCCGAACTACCGCCAGGTATTGCGCGAGTTCCTGGATGTCGCTTCATCTGCAACTGACGACGCCGAACGACGAGCTGAGTCGGAGGCATCGATTGAGCGGATGTCGGAACATGCGATATTTGGAACCTGGGATGCGATTGGCGATTGGGATCCCGAGTTGGCACTTCGAGATTTTCGAGCTCCATTTCTGTACCTTGACCACGGACAACCCGACCTCGACTTCGACCTACTTCGCACTTTTGCACCACAAGTGGTCACTGGAAAAACTGTGGGTGCGGGTCACCGAGCACTCCTCGAGGTACCCGACCAAGTCAATGCGATGTTGGACCGATTCTTTTCTTTGGCGCCCATTCTCTCGGAAGAAGCGAGAAGCTCTGTAGGCGGATTTCGGTACAGGGCCGACGGCAAAAAGGGGGAACCTGTCGGCAGTTGACAACATACCCCCCTTTCGACCAGAATCAACTCAGGGCGCAGCTAAAGCAGCGCCCAACAACTAGGAGGAACAGGATGAGCAATAGGTCCCACCGGCGAAGGCAACGGGGAGTCCCGATGTCGCGATGGTTGGCATTGATTGCCGTGTTCGCTCTGGTAGCGGCGGCCTGCGGCGGAGATGGTGATTCAACCACCACATCCCCATCAACCGATGGAACGGGCGCCGAAACCACGACCACGGCTGGAGGCGGAGACGGAGAGGAGGTCGTTGCACCGGAGATCCCTGATGCGACTGTCCGTTTCGCGATGTATCCATGTTGCGCCGACAACAACCCGATGCAAATCGCAATCGAAAAGGGTTGGCTCGACGAAGTAGGGATTACCCTGAATCCGGAGGGCGCACACCTCTACACCCTGTTTGATCAGATCGTCCCTGCGATGCAACGCGGCGACTTCGATGTCTCTGGATTCTTCGTTCAGTCTTATCTTCAGACATTCGATTCATTCGCCCAGGACATTCCGCCTATTTGGTTCAACGACATATACACGGGTTATGCGATCCTGAAATCGCCTGACAGTGACACGAAGACCACGCAAGACTTCATGGATGAGGGCATGCCCCTTCACGACGCTCTTGTGGCAGCTGTAGCGCAACTCGAAGGTGCGGAGGTCTATACACCGCCTCATGGTCAGGTCCAGCCGCCTTACCCCGACGTCTTCATGAGTTACGCGGGTCTGTCCTATCCCGACGACTTGAACCTACAATTCCTTGAGGACCAAAGCATCATGGCGGTGTCCGCCCAGGAGGGACGGATCGAGTTCGCGATCCCGTACGCTGCGCCGGTTGTGGTGCAGATGCTCAACGAGGGGTGGGAGCCCATTATCAACACCGTTCAAACTCTGAGCGACGTTGGCTCAGAGCAGGCAGCACGTATGACGACTCTGGTTGGAAGCTCCGGATTCATCGCCCAAAGGACCTGGGTGGAGGAAAACCGGGACACAGCTCTGAGGTTCGTTTCCGTCGGGTTCCGGGTACTCGCGTACCTCCAGGACCCAGCTACCCAGCTTGACGGTTGGACGATCCAGGCCGATCAGATCAACGCCACACAGGGCCAAACCCTCGCCCCTGAGGACATCGGAGTGATCTGGGAATCCCTCGACCCACCATTCCCATGGGAAACACAGGGACCACAACTTTGGGATGACCCGTCAGCACCGTTCTATGTCAGGGGATCGCTGGAGACACAGCTCCAGTCACTGATTGACAACGGGACCTTGACCGGACCGCTCGACAAGTATGACCTGGATATGTTCCTGGTGGCCGAGGAGATCTATCGCGAGTTGGCGGCCCTCCAAGAGCAGGCCGACGGTCTATTTACAGAGGCCGGATCAGCAACCCTCAGTGCAAGCCAGCAGTCCCTCGTCGATCAAGCACAGGCGTTCTATGACGCTTATAACTTCCTGGATGCGGTTAGCTTCCTCGAGGCGGCGCTTGGGTAACGAGTTGATTGAGCTATGTTCGTGTCGCGGCGTAT
>DATDCF010000169.1:0-3239 GCA_036524475.1 Acidimicrobiia bacterium
TACACCAACTAGAACGACTTCGGAGCCCACCGCAAGGTCGGCAAAATCGCGAAGTTCGGACTTCAACCCCACCCGTCCCCCGGCGTTCAGCCCGGCCGCGTCAGCAGCGGCGAATACCGTTCTCTTGTAGCGGCGCCCGGCACGATCTTTGGACCGTTCCGCGACCACTTCCTCTGCGAGTTTTTGAAAGTCATCCGGCGCGTAGATGAGAAGCTGCCCGTCCTGGCCCTTGGTCACAACGCAACCGTTGTCGAGGGCGCGGCGAAAAGTGGAGGGCATGACCACCCTTCCCTTTTCATCCAGGCTGTGGAAGTACTCGCCAAGGAACACTTCGATCTCTTCTCGTCCGTCCGTCTGTCCTCAGACCCCAATTCGGGTTCTGTGTGTGACACTATGACCCATTATCCCCCATATGTCAACCTTTTATGCCCGATTGGAACATCCGGTTAGAACTGGCGTCCCGGGGACAGAGAGCGGCGAACTGACCTCATTGCGGCCCAAACCAGAAAAGCCGACCCGATGGGCCGGCTTTTCGTTGAGTGGATCGGTTTGGCTATGTGCGCTTCGGGCCTGATGGCTGGGCGAATCTCACCTTGAGATCGCGACCATCCATGTTGAAGCCCTGAAGCGCATCGATGGCACTCCTGGCATCTCGGTCCGGCATCTCGACAAACCCAAAACCTTTGGACCGCCCGTTACGCCGGTCTGTGATCACGGTCGCCCGCCGGACTTCTCCATGGCGGGCAAAAAGTGCGTGGATGTCATCGTCGGTCGCCGCCCATGGGAGGTTGCCAACGTAGACACTGGGTCCCGTCCTGACGCTACGGCCATTTCCATTTCCATTTCCGTTGCCATCGGCCTTGGTCCTATCCGCATTGCGACCGGCATCTGTCGTAGGTCTCGTCCCGTCGTGTCGCGGTGCCCCTGCCGGGACTGCTGGAACGTGAGCGCGACCCTCCCCGATCATGGAGATATCCGGTTCGCCGATCGGGGCTCTCATATTGAGGTCGTGCTGTAGCCGACTGACCGATTTGCGCTGCTCCCGGGTGACGAGGCTGACGACCGTCCCGGTAGCTCCGGCCCGGGCAGTCCTCCCGGATCGATGGAGATAATCCTTATGGTCGGATGGCGGATCGTAATGAATCACCGTTTCCACAGCATCGATGTGAATTCCCCGTGCGGCCACGTCGGTGGCGATCAGCGCCTGGACTCTTCCCGAGGAGAAGTCCTTCAACGCCCTCTGTCGCTGGCCCTGCGACCGGCCACCGTGAAGCGCTACGGACGTAACCCCGACCTTGTGCAGCTGCTTGGAAAGGCGATCCGCACCATGGCGTGTCCTTGTGAAGACAATCGAACGTCCGCCGCGAACGATCAGCTCTGCGGTGTGCTCCACCCGATCATGATGTTGGACCAACCAGAAGTGGTGTTCGGCATCAACGGTCTCAGGCTCGATTGATCCGGCCTCGTGCCGAATTGGATCGGTCTGATAGTCACGGACGAGAACGGCAACGTCACCGTCGAGTGTCGCCGAGAACAGCATTGTCTGTCTCTGTGACGAAGTCTGATCGAGAATGCGGCGGACAGCGGGGAGGAATCCCATGTCGGCCATCCGGTCAGCTTCATCCACTACGACGATGTCGACCCGTCCCAGGTCGACCAGACGCTGTTCGATCAGATCTTCGAGACGTCCGGGCGTAGCGACGAGGATGTCGACCCCGCGGGCGAGCGCACTGCGCTGCTTCCCGTAGGGGACACCCCCGTACACAGCGAACACGTAGCGGTCGGCCGCACGTGCAAGTGGCTCCAGTTCGTCCTTGATTTGTTCGGCGAGTTCCCGGGTTGGTGCAAGAATCAGCGCGCGTGGCTGACGTTTGCTGGATCGTGCGACTCTGGCGATGAGCGGCAGCCCGAAGGCGAGTGTCTTTCCCGACCCGGTCGGGGCGCGGCCGGCGATATCCCGGCCGGCAAGCCCATCCGGGATGGTCGCTGATTGCACCGGAAAGGGCTCGGTGATGTTGCGTTTGGCAAGTGCCGTCGCGATTTGCTCGGGCACGCCTAAAGACGCGAAGTTGTTGGCAGTCATGATTCTCCTGCCCCTGTGGGGGCATAGTTGGTTGTTCCGATCTCGCTTCGAACGCGCCGGAAAACCGTGGGACGAAACATCGGCCGAAGAGGCGGTCCAACCGGGTGAGAAATGCCGTTGGTCGTCGGGGAAGCGAAGTTTCGCTGGCCTCCACCCGATGCGGCGTCAGGTCACATGGTAACAGGATTTCCGGCGAATCCCGATCTCAGATGGATTCAGGCACTTTCCTGGAGGAGAAATGGTTGCCATGCCGGATCCATGTCATACCCGGTCGAGGAATAGATCCAGGCAAAGCGGCGGGGTGGCGCGGGGTCCGTTGCCAGATTGAATCCCGCTTCGCGCGGGGTTCGGTCGGCTTTGCGGATGTTGCAGGATCGACAGCACGCGACAACGTTCTCCCAAGAGTGATCGCCGCCTTTCGACTTCGGCAGCACATGATCGATCGACTCCGCCGGCCCGCCACAGTACTGGCAGCGGTTGCCATCTCTCCCGAACACAGCCCTTCTCGATACGGGTGCCGAGCGTCGGTATGGGACCTTCACATATCGGGTCAGCCTGACCACCGAAGGAAGCTCTACGCTGTTGCTGACTGATGCCCATTGCACGTCTCGGCTGGCGACCACGATCGCTTTTTCCCTCAGGACGAGCACAACTGCTCTCCGGGCAGTGACGACGGAGAGAGGTTCATAACTCGCGTTGAGGACTAGGACTCGGGCCATCGTTACGACTTTGTCGACACCGTGACGTTACCAAGCAGTAGGAGCCAATCGGCTGCGATATACGCCGTCGTCGCCCAGCAACCCGAGTGCGGAGCCGACGGCGTATGTAAGTGCGTTGGCCCAACCGCCCGAAATGTCGGCTACACCCCGACGTTCTCTCGTGCCGTCTGACACCACAATGGCCAGGGCACCGGCCCCACCGAGGGTGACGGCCGTCACCTCCAGCGGAGGACGTGCCGAAACCTGGCACCAGGCATCGGCGAGACCCTGGGCGATCGCCTTTGGCGTCGCGGCGACTTGCCGCGACGACTCGACATCCCCTGCCCGAACTTGAATCCGGGCCCCTCCGTCGTATGGCGCGATCGTCACATCCAGACCAAAATCGGGCGTGGTCCGGCCCACGTTGATGTTCGCCTTGACCAGGCCTCTCACCCCAT
>DATDCF010000170.1:0-15036 GCA_036524475.1 Acidimicrobiia bacterium
GATTCCGCGGTGAGAACTCTGGATCGGCTCGGATTGATAGAAGAAGTGGATCGACTCGATCTTCCAGGCAATCCGGCGGTTTACGGGACTACACGACTGTTCCTCGAGAAATTGGGTTTGAATGATTTGAGCGGGTTGCCGCCCCTTGCCGATCATGTGCCTCCTGCGTCTGCCCTCGAAGGGCTCGAAGAGTCGCTCCGCCCCGGGATTTGAACAGTGGCCGATCCGGTCCGCCTCCACAAGGCGATAGCTCATGCCGGCCTGATGTCCCGCCGCGCTGCTGAGGAGAAGATCTCCGCCGGCGAGGTGAGCATCGACGGTATTGCCGCCGTCCTCGGTGATCGGGTTGACGTAGAAAGTCAAGTAGTGATGGTCAACGGGGCGATCCTTCCGATCAATCCAGCGAATCAGACCATTCTCCTCTACAAGCCTGTGGGTGTGATCTCGACCGCGGACGATCCTCAGGGTCGCCCGACCGTTGTGGAAATCGTCGGCTCCGAGACCCGCCTCTATCCGGTGGGCAGGCTTGATTCCGACTCCGAGGGGCTGATTCTACTTTCCAACGATGGGCTTCTCACCGAGAGGGTTACCCACCCGAGATACGGGATTCGCAAGAAATACTTCGTCGAGGTCGAAGGAACGGTGGCCCCGAGCACGCTGCGACGGCTCACCAAAGGCATTGAACTCGAGGACGGCCCGGCCATGGCACTTTCGGCAACTTTCGTCGACAGTCGTCGCAATAAGTCTCAGGTCGAGATCGTCATGGGGGAGGGAAGAAAACGCGAGGTGAGGAGGATGATGGATGCGATCGGCCATCCGGTCCTCCGTCTGGTTCGCACGGCGATTGGACCGATTGCCGACCCTCACCTTCGACCGGGTGAGTGGAGGCACCTGAGTCGTCTGGAAATCGCCGACTTGTTTGCTCAAGCGGTCCAGAAGTGACGACGAGAGTCATCTCTCCGCCTGCCGGCCGGGTCGAGGCAGTTGCGTCCCCTCCGGGATCGAAATCACATTCGATTCGGGCGCTGTTCCTCGCCGGGCTGGCACGAGGAGACAGCACGATCGTCAACGGGCTCGAGTCCGACGACACGATTCGCGCCCGTGACTGCCTCCGTGACCTGGGTGTGCCGATAAATGAGGAGGGCAACAAGTGGGCCGTTACAGGCACCGGAGGCGATCTTGTCTCTCCAAGCCACCCCCTCGATGCGGGCGAATCAGGTTTGACAGCACGGTTCCTGATGGGGGCATCGTGTCTCGTCGACGGTGTGACCACGATCACAGGCCGGGGCCGGTTGCCCGAGCGCCCCATGGGATCGATTCTCGACGCCATCGCATCGCTCGGTATCCAGGTCCACCACCAGTATCCGTGGGAGATACACGGCAGGGGTAGCATCCCGGGCGGTCACATGGAGGTTGATGGCTCGACAAGCAGCCAGAGTATTTCCGCACTCCTCTCGGTAGCACCGCTCGCCCGGGAACGAGTGCTCCTCGAAGTTGTGGGAGGGTCGATTTCGGCGGGATACATACAGATGACTCTGGAGATGATGCGATCGTTTGGTGTCGAGGCCCATTCGACGGACGACGGATGGATGGTGCCCGCCACGGGATACCAGGGTGCGAAATTGGTCGTTCCATCAGATGGCTCGTCGATGGTCTATCCCGCGGCGGCGGCCGCCATCTCAGCTGGATCTGTGACCATCCTTGGCGATCCTGGAAACCATCCCGACCTCGCGTTCCTGGACATTCTCGAGGAAATGGGATGCCAGATACGGCATCGCCCTGGAGCTGTGGAGGTGGTCGGGCCGGATCGGCTTAAAGGTGTTGTCTGCGATATGAGCTCAGCCCCGGACTCGGCGGTTGCCCTCGCAGTCTTGGCCTCCGTTGCCGAGGCCCCGAGCCGGATCGAGGGACTGGGTAGTCTCCGCCACAAGGAATCCGATCGCATTGAAGCCCTCCGCACCGAGTTAGAGGTTGTGGGGGCAGGCGTCGAAACTCTTGGCGACGTTCTTTCCATAACCCCCGCCGTCCCGGTGAGCGGTGGTGTCCTCGATAGCCACAACGACCATCGTCTTGCAATGAGTCTCGCAATGCTGGGCCTCATCACCGAAGGCATTTCGATTAGGAACAGTGACGCCGTCTCCAAGACCTGGCCCGACTTCTGGGATTGGTTGACGACCACAGGCGCGAGGGTATCCATCGTTTGAACCGTGGTTCAAAAAGTTCTACAAAATAGTTCCTACTTCTAATCGCTTTTGCTATGTTTGTATGTACGGAGAGGGTCATACCGGTCCAATTGCCCCCATTGTCCAGACAACCCCCATCTAGGACGCCCCGGGCCGGTACCTCTCCGTTTTTGATTTCACTTCGGTTTATCCTCGCTTCGTTGAGACATCTCATCGTCACCATTGATGGTCCTGCCGGTACGGGCAAGAGCACCGTTTCCCGGCGGGTAGCTGCCGAACTAGGCCTTCCACATCTCGATACCGGTGCTTTTTATCGGGCTGCCGCACTGGTCGCACTACGCAACGGAGTCGACCTGGACGATGAATCGGGGTTGGTCGCAGCGGTGGGATCGGCATTTTTCGATCAGGAGGACGGCATTATGTTGATCGACGGCGAAGACGTCTCGGTCGAGATCCGTGACCCCCTGGTGGCCACCGCCTCATCAACTGTGGCGACACATCCCAAGGTCCGCTCGGCGCTGGTTGATCATCAACGATGCTGGGTCGAGCTCCACGGCGACGCCGGAGTGGTCGAAGGGCGTGACATCGGCTCTGTGGTATTTCCGGATGCCGGGGTGAAAGTCTTCCTCGAGGCCGACCCATCAGTGAGAGCGGCCCGAAGAGCCCGGGAAACGGGTCAGAATTTCGGTGATGTTCTCGCCGCGCAGGGCAAGCGGGACAGCCAGGACTCACTCCGGGATGCTTCTCCTCTGTTAGTCCCCGATGATGCCTTCGTAATCGACACGTCGGATCTCGAAGTGTCCGATGTTGTTCAGCGAATCGTCGAGTTGGTCAGAACCGCTTCCCGGTAAGTCCACCTACCATGGTGGGTATGACAATTGATCGAGTGCTGCTTGCCGAGCCGCGTGGATTTTGCGCGGGTGTGGAAATGGCGATCAAGGCACTCACCTGGATGACACGAATTTTCGAACCTCCTGTGTACTGCTATCACGAGATCGTCCACAACGAGTGGGTGGTTCAAGCATTCGAGAAGGTCGGGGTGATCTTCGTCAACGACATCGGCGAAGTGCCTGAAGGCGCCCCGATCATGCTCTCCGCTCACGGGTCTGCCCCCGAGGTGGTTTCGGCGGCCGGCAACCGTGCCGCAGTCGTGATCGACGCGGTATGCCCCCTCGTGACCAAGGTGCACCATGAGGTGAAAACGATGGCCGGGAAGGGCTATGAGATCATCTACATAGGTCACAACGGACATGACGAGGCCGTGGGCACCGTTGCGGAGGCACCGGAATCGATAACCCTCGTCGAACCCGAAACCGGTCTCGGCGATTATCAGCCGGCCGATCCGTCGAAGGTGGCCCTCCTCGCCCAGACCACTCTGGGTGTCCATGAATGGCGTCAGGTCATGGAAGACGCCAGTGATCGATTTCCTGAGCTGGCGACGGCACGGAAGTCGGACCTTTGCTACGCCACGACCAATCGTCAGGAGGCGGTTGGCCAGTTGAGTGCGGAGTGTGACCTGATTCTCGTGGTAGGTTCCCATAATTCGTCGAACACCCAGGCCCTGGTGCGTTACGCCCTCGAGTCCGGGGTGGATGCCTATCGGATCGATTCGGCAGATGACATTCGTCCTGAGTGGCTGACGGACAAGAAGGTGGTGGGGTTGACTGCCGGCGCCAGTGCGCCCGATCATCTCATTCAGGAGGTTATCGATCGTCTCGACCCTGCAGAGGGTTTCGAGTTGTGGAGGGTGACCGAGGAGGGAGAGTACTTCCCATTACCCCCGCAGCTCCGTGCGTTTGTGAGCACGCTCCAAACGTTGGTCGAGGCCGGTGTGACGGCGCAGAAAACCGGGGGAGCGGGTTATCTCGAGAACGACCGTACCTGGACCGCCTCCGAAGCCCTCAATCTCATAAGCGCCTGAAATGAGCACCCTGCCCGTGGTCGCCGTGGTGGGCCGGCCCAACGTTGGAAAGTCGACGCTGATCAATCGGATTATCGGGAGCAGAACGGCCGTAGTCGAGGAAATGCCGGGTGTGACCCGTGACCGACGGCTTTTCGAGGCCGAGTGGGCGGGACGAGAATTCATCCTGGTCGATACCGGCGGATGGGAGCTGAAACCGGTCTCGGGCATCGATCTCTCCATCAAGGAGCAGGCCGAGGCCGCCCTGTCCGGGGCCGATGTAGTGATGGTGGTGGTCGATGCCATGGCCGACCTCTCCGATGACGACACCGGAGTGATTTCGGTGCTCCGCGACGCCAAGGTGCCGGTGGTGCTTGTCGCCAACAAGGTGGATAACGCGGGGGCCGAAGTCGACGTCGGCAGACTGTGGAAACTCGGGCTCGACGAGCCGTTTCCAATCAGCGCATACCACGGGCGAGGCGTCGGTGAGCTACTCGATCGTATGGTGTCTCTCTTGCCGGCAGATGAAGGAGGAGAGCGCGCCAGCGCTCGTCCCCGTCTGGCCATCATCGGCCGGCCCAATGTCGGCAAATCGACCCTCCTCAACAAACTCGTCGGCGAGAACAGGGTGATCGTGTCCGACGCCCCGGGTACGACACGCGACCCTATTGACGTCGAGATCGACATCGATGGCGTGGAGTACACCCTTGTTGACACCGCCGGAATCCGCCGCAAACCCCAAATCACCGAAGACGCCGACTTCTATGCGGTGGTGCGGGCACGGGAAGCTCTTAAAGAGGCCGACGTCGCCCTGTTGATGATCGACGCACTCGATGGGGTGACCCACCAGGACCAGCGGATTGCCCGGGAAGTCGCTGACGCCGGGACCGGGTTGGTCATTTTGCTCAACAAGTGGGATGCGATCGACGAAGAGCAGAGAGAGGAAACCGAGCAGTCAATTCCCGATCGGTTCGGCTTCGTCGATTGGGCACCGGTGATGAGGCTCTCTTCGGCAACGGGTGCGAGGCTGGGACGTCTCGGTGGGATCGTCGAATCGGTACTCGAGGCGAGGGTCAACCGGGTGGGGACGGGCCAATTGAATCGTCTGATCAGGGATTGGACCGCCGCCCATCTGCCGCCTATCCGGAAAGGGCGAAGGACCAAGATTCACTATGCCGTCCAAGCGGGGGTGGCCCCGCCAACATTCGTTCTTTTCACTTCGGGCGGTGATCTGCCGGATGATTATCTGAGATATCTGGAGAACAAACTCCGCAATTCATTCGATTTCATCGGGAATCCGGTGCACATCGTGGCCCGGAAGAAGGCGAGGAAATGACGGCCGGGCCTGGCGAGGAATTCGAAGAGAATCACCAGGAGTTGGATCTTCCGACACCTCTCAGCTTCAAAATCATGGTGGTGCTGGTCGGCCTCTACCTGCTCTACCGTCTCGGCCAGGCTGTGGTGTGGCTGTTCCAGGCACTCAGCGGATAGCCGGGTGCCTGGAATCAGTCGGGCTGGGGAGATTTGAACTCCCGACCTCCGGTCCCCCAGACCGGCGCGCTAACCAAGCTGCGCCACAGCCCGGAACCGGGAATACTAATCGGGCGATCGGCCAAGGCCGCACCCCGTTCTTGTCGATGCCGGGGAAAGGCTTTTCATTAAGGGACAGTTGAAACCTGCCGACAATTTGTCGGGAGGACAAACAGAAATTGCCCGACAAACTCATTCGAACCTTCGCTGCATCGTCAATTCTGGTCGCCCTCGCGATCGGGGCCTCGGTGCAACTTCTTTCCGACTCTGAGGAAAAGCCCGTCGAGATCGTGGAGCAGGACCTCACTCCGGTCGAGGCAGCCCCGACCGGAGAGACCTCAACGGCCGCACCTGTGGAACAGGTTGCCGACGATGAAGACTTTGTATACAAGCTGGGCCTGCTCGACGGTGTGAGCACAGAGAACTTCTGGAAATACTTCGGATCGGCGCCCACAGTTTGGGACGCATATATCCTCGCACCAACCAAAGCAAGCCTCTATCGAGTCGACCCGACGACCCTGGAAATCATCCCGGAGCTCGCTGTATCACTCGCCGATCCAACCTGGAATGCCGACGGGTGGCGCACCATAGTGACATTGCGAGATGACATGATGTGGAGCGATGGCATACGGATGACTGCGAGCGACGTTGCGTTCACATATCGCACGGTCAGATCACTGGGCCTTGGCGGCCAGTGGGCCGACGTATTCCCGCCGAGCGTCACCGGTGTCTCTGCGTTAGACGATGTCCATGTCGAGATCACTTTTGCCTCACGTCCCAGTCTCAGTACCTGGCCGTACGGCGCGGGGACGGCACCGGTGATGGCAAGCCATATCTGGGGGACCTATCTCAGCGCCGGGATGACTCCGGAGGAGTTGTTTGCGCTCGACGCCCATCATGACGTCGCCGGGGGCCCGAGTGAGATCGTGGAGGTTGGTGAGGGCCGTATTGTCGCCCGGGCCAATCCCGGTTACCCGCACAACAACTCTGCTCCGACTGTGGAATATCTGGTCTTCGCGTCCGAAGACGATGCAGTTTCAGCTCTGGTTGACGGCCATGTTGACCTGTTGGCCTCCCCGAACGGGCTCCAACCCGACCAGGTGGCAGCCCTGGCCGGTGTCGATGGTGTAGCGACGGTTACCAACCCGAAATTCGGGGTCAGGTATCTCAGCTTCAACACCCATCGCGAACCTATGAAGGAAGTCGCTTTTCGGCAGGCCGTTGCTTTCCTGGTCGACCGAGACACCCTGGCGTCGGAAGTTGCTTCCACCCCGCTGGCGAACACGATGCTTCCGGCGGCTGCAACTGCCTGGTATGACACCGAAGCGGCTGCTGCCATCGCTGAGGGCTACTCAATTGAGCCCGCAGAGGGTCTGGCGGCGGTGCTGGCCGCCCTGAAAGCAGCCGGGTACACCTGGAGCCTCGAACCCACGTGGAATGGCAGCGAAATGGTCGCAGGCGAGGGCCTCCAGATCCAGGGCCGTCCACCCGCTGCCCTAACCATCCTCACGTCCGGTGATTCCTACGACCCTGCTCGACCCGACTACGCCGAGCAAATCGCGTTGTCGATCGAATTGCTCGGGTTCGAAGTGATTCCCGTCACTACCGACTTCGCCAGTGTCGTTGACCTCACATTTACCCCTGATGAAACCGGCAATCTCCAATACGACATGGTTCTCCTCGGCTGGTCGTTGGGCAATCCGGGTCTTCCATCCTTCTATGGCGACCTCTTCGGATCAAAGGGCGCCGCCAATAACACGGGATACACCAGCCCGGCCATGGACCGCCTGGTGAGAATGCTCGATTCGGCGGCCGACGATGAGCGGGCCAGAGAGATCATCTGGGAGATCGAGGCCTTGATTGCGGCAGACCTGCCTTATCTTCCGCTCTACGCGAGCCAGATAACTGAGGCCTATCGATCGGACTTGGTCACATTCCCGGACCAGCAGGTTCTCGGAGGGATACAGGCAGCCTTCGCCGGGATCGAACTGGTGACCCCCAAGCCCTAGAAAACCGGATAGCCTGGCCCGGTGGCAGTCCCTGCAGCGACATCCAGCCGAATCCTGACGATTCCCAACCTCGTCACGTTTATCCGGCTTATCGGTGTCGGTGTCTTCTGGTGGGTCATCCTGGTCGAAGAGAACATCGTCATGGGAGCCTGGCTGATCTTTCTCATCGGTTGGACCGATTGGATCGACGGGTATCTCGCCCGCAGGCTCAATCAGGTCTCAGATTTGGGGAAGGCCCTCGACCCTATCGCCGATCGGCTAATGATCGTGTCCGCTGTCGTCGGCGGTCTGATCGTGGGAGTCGTCCCCGGTTGGATCGGGATTCCACTTTTGCTCCGGGAGGTGATCATGGCCGTCGTGGCGCTGGTCCTGATTGCTCGCGGTGGCGGCACCCTACCTGTGCGGAAACTCGGGAAATGGGCCACCTTCATCATCTACGGTGCAATCCCCGCTTTCTATCTCGCTGGTGCCGACGTGTGGCATGACCTGTTCCTCTTCCTCGGTTGGGTGTTCGGTCTCATCGGTCTGGTCCTGTACTGGTATGTGCTGTTCCAGTACATCGGTGATGCCCGTCACCGTCTCTCGGCGGTAGAGTCGACTTCCACTGCCACCAGCAGGATCGAGGAGAACTAATGCAAATACCCGAAGGCCTTTCTTACACAGACGAACACGAGTGGATTCAACAACTCGATGGTCGTCTGCGGATCGGGATCTCCGACTTTGCGCAGGACCAATTGGGCGACATCGTCTACGTGGAACTACCAGAAGTCGGATCGCGGGTTGCGAAGGAAGACATCCTGGTGGAGGTGGAATCGACCAAATCGGTTGGTGAGGTGTACGCCCCGGTCGCAGGCGAGATCGTCGCCGTCAATGAAAGTGTTTCCGCCAACCCTGAACTCGTCAACAAGAGCCCATATGACGAGGGTTGGCTTGTGGAGATCCAACCTGACGAAGTACTGGACACCAGCACCTTCCTCGACGCGGGTGCATATCGCAGCCTGACCGAATAGGACCCGAATCCGGATTCAGCCGGATCGCGCATGTATCATCTGATCGTGATGGCTGACGAAAACCGCCCCGAACCCGACAATGAACCTGTAGTTGAGGTCGACAATGACCCAACAGTGGTTTATGTGCCGCTCAACGATCGCGCCGAACACCCGCTGACCAGGGAGGAAGCCTCCAGTGTCGAGGGGTTTTCCGGATTTGCCCTCGTCGTCGAGCAGGGCCCCCGCGCCGGACTCACATTTCTCCTGCCCGAGGGGAACACCACGGTGGGGCGGCACCCGGAGAGTGACGTATTCCTCAACGACGTCACCGTATCGCGCCATCACTGCAGGTTTGTGGTGGCCGACACCGAACTGAGTGTCGAGGACAGCGGGTCGACAAACGGGACCTATGTCAACGAACTGAGGGTTGATTCTTCGCCCCTGTCGCCCGGTGATGAGGTGTTGGTTGGGCGGTTCCATTTCGTAGTCGCCCATGGCGATGTCTGAGACCGATCTTCTCAGCATCGGCGAGGTGATCAACCAGCTCAGGGACGAATTTCCTGACGTTTCGGTATCGAAGATCAGGTTTCTCGAGTCGCAGGGGCTGGTCGATCCGCATCGGACGTCGAGTGGATATCGCCAGTTCGGGCGGGATGAGATCGCCCGAATCAGGTTCATCCTCCAACAACAGCGCGACCATTTTCTCCCTTTGAAGGTGATCAAGTCCAAGTTGACACTCTGGGAGCGGGGTGAGGAACCGGGCCGTGATGAAGTCGAGGACCTCAATTCAGATGGTGCCGGGGAGCCGTTGAGTCGCGATGAGATCTTGAAACGATCGTCACTATCCGAAGGCGACCTGGACGCGCTCATCGACGCCAGAATCGTCGTCCCGATCGACGACTCAGACGTATTCCCCCCGCAGGCCGGTATCATTGCGTCCGAAGCGAGACGCCTCATGGAACTTGGCCTTGAACCCCGGCACATTCGTTCGATCAAGCTGTCAGTCGACCGGGAAGCCGATTTGATCCGCCAGCTCGTCGAACCGCTGAACCGGGCCAGCAACGCAGAGGCACAGGAACAGGCCCGTGATCTGCTTGCGGCCTCGAACGACTCGATTCAGGCAATGCACAAAGCGATGCTCAACGGAGAACTGCGCCGCCTTTTCAACATATGAGACGCTCCAAAACGATACTCCTCGCCGTTGCGGCGCTGTCCGGCCTGGTGCTGCCCGCCTCGGCCGCGCCCTTGACTTATCCCGTCCAGATCGATGATCCGTGGCCGGTCCCGAACGCCCCGCACCCGACGGCGCCGAGCTGGTTGGTCTATGACGCCAATGCCGACGCCATCCTTGCTTCCCGCAATTCCAACGATGAACGGGCGATTGCGTCGGTTACCAAAATAATGACCGGCCTAGTCGTCATGGAATACGGGCATCCCGACGAGTTGGTGACTGTTTCGGAGAAGGCCGCGGCGACGGGCGAGAAGGAGATCGAGCTCGAGGCCGGTGAGCAGGTAACCGTAGAGCAACTCTTCAAGGCCCTGATGATCCATTCGGCAAATGACGCTGCCACTGCCCTCGCCGAGCACATCGGGGGTTCGGTTGACGGATTTGTCGGCCTCATGAATGCTCGCGTCGCCGAGTTGGGTCTGGAGCACACGAATTTCGCCAATCCACACGGGCTCGATGCCGCCAACCATTATTCGTCGGCGCGAGACCTGGTGGTACTCGCCCGGGAAGCCATGGCGTACCCCGAATTTGCGGAAGCGGTCCGGTCCCGCTCGTATGTGTTCCCCCCGGCGCCTGACGGCACCGCCCGAATCGCCCAGACCACCAATCTCATGTTGGGCGAGTACGAGGGAATGGCCGGTATTAAAACGGGATTCACCTTTCAGGCGCTGCTCACATTCGTCGCCGCCGCCGAACGCGATGGCCGGATGATCTATGTGGTTGTCTTGGGGAGCGAAGGGAGACGCCAGCACTTCGCCGACGCCGAACTCCTATTCGACTACGCATTCGACGACATGCCCTACTACCAGATGTTGAGCAGCGGCCAGCCCTACGATTCCCCACAACCCCGGGTCGCCCCCGGGCCACGGACGGTCGCCCGGGATTCAGAAGCGATGCTTCATCTCGCCGGGGAGGGATTGCTCCTCGAACAACCAGGCCCGATTGGCGGCGAGCCCATCCCGGAGCCATCCCCGGTCGTTGAAACGACGAGATCGCCTGAAGCGGGCCCGGACTCATTCTGGAGTGCGGTCACCTTCTGGTTCTCAGCGGGTGAGTGACAACCAACTGCGGAGTTATCCGTTCGCAACCGAGGTGATCGCTGCGGACGACGTCAGGTCCCGGGTGAGTGAGCTCGGAGCGGCGATCGCCGAAGACTATCGAGGCAGGAATCCCGTCTTCGTTACCGTTTTGACCGGCTCGGTTTTGTTCTCGGCCGATTTGATCCGCGCGATCGACGTGCCGGTCGAGGTCGACTTTCTCGCACTGAATCGTTTCGGTGACAGTGGCCGCATCTCCGTGTCGATGGACGTGTCGCGTTCGATGGAAGATCGGGATGTGGTCATCGTCGAGGACATAATCGACACCGGGCTCACCCTAAACGTCTTACGCCAGATGATGCGTGACCGGGGGGCCAGGTCGGTGGCAACAGTGGGTTTGCTCGACAAGGCCAGACGGCGTGTCACCGACGTGCCGATCGAGTACCGCGGGTTCGAGGTAGGTGACGAATTCATCGTCGGGTACGGCCTCGACTGGGACGGCCTGTATCGAAATCTCCCCTCGATGTGGGCGATCCTCGACATCGAGGGGTTCGTCAAAGATCCTGAGATCCTGGCCCGCAAGGTCTTCGCGGAATGATTCGTAGCGAATGAGTCGGAACCGATGATAACCTCGGAGGGATGTCGGGAGCACACGAGCCAGTTTCGATGGAGGTTGTGGGAGTTCGTGTCGAGCTGCCGTCCAACCAACCGATAGTCCTCCTCAAAGAGACCCACGGGAGTCGATATCTGCCGATCTGGATTGGCGGCAATGAAGCCACATCGATTGCGACAGCCCTCGAGGGAGTGGTGCCGCCCCGGCCGCTCACTCACGATTTGATGCGGTCGGTCCTCGATTCAGTCGGAGCATTGCCGGCACGGATCACAATCACCGAGATGCGCGACTCGGTCTATTTCGCCGACCTTGCCATCGATCACGAAGGCCGGGACATCCACATTTCGTGTCGACCATCTGACGCTATCGCCATCGCGGCCCGTTGTGGGACACCGGTGTTTGCCCTGCCATCGGTTCTCGACGAGGCCGGTATCGAATTCGAGGATGACTCCGAAGACGACGAGGTCAGCCGTTTCCGTCGGTTACTCGAAGAAGTGACGGTCGAAGATTTTCTTGGTGGGGAGTCGGCCGAATAGGGCTTTCCAACAGGTGAGGACTGCCTCGTCTGGGGATGAAACCAGACAACTTTTCCACAGAAATCATTGACCTCGGGACCCGATCCAGGTAGCTTTCTCACAACGGCGAAATTACGAACGTGTAAGCCAGAGGAGTCGCGGAGAATTATGGTGCAAGAGCGGGAATTTGGTTACAGGGCGCCCCAGGTGTGCAATCTGGTTGGAATCACCTACCGGCAGTTGGATTACTGGGCGCGAACCGACCTGATCTCACCTTCACTGCAACGTGCGGCGGGTTCCGGGTCACAAAGGCTCTATTCATTCTCCGACGTCGTGCAGCTCAAAGTCATCAAGCGCCTCCTCGATGCAGGTATGAGTCTCAAGAAGATCCGTCAGGCAGTTGAAATCCTCCGGGAGCAAATGGAATCTGACCGACCCCTCGGCGATGTAACACTTCTGAGTGATGGCCAGACCATCTACGCGGCGCACTCGGAAGAAGAGGTCGTTGACGTATTCCGTCGCGGACAGGGCGTTTTCGGAATTGCGATCGGTCCGGTCGAGACCGAAGTCGAGGGTGCGATACACCAGCTTTACCCTGATCGTGAACAGGCATATGCCGGGGTTATCGAGGTAGGCGTAATCTGAACAAGACGGCTCTTTCCGCTCACGAGGTCCCCTTCGCTCACAATAGTGAACGACAATTCGCACTCCTGTTGGACTTTTATGGTGTCGATTGGGAGTACGAGCCCAGGTCCTTCCCTATTGCCTGGGGTCGAGATGGGGAACCAACTCAGTTCTTCACACCCGACTTCTATTTGCCGGACGATGATCTATTCATCGAGATCACCACGATGAATCAGAAATTGGTGACGAAGAAGAATCGAAAAGTCCGTCGTCTCGGCGAGTTGTATCCAGAGGTCAACTGCAAGGTCTTCTATCAACGCGACTACCTGCATCTGGTGGTCAAATACGGGCTTGAAGAACCGGAGAGCCTCGACGACATTGCGGCCCCTACGAGAATGCCCGGTCGCCCCTCGATCAAGAGGCTCGAAGACCGCGGAGAACAACTGACCGGATGAACCGGTCGCCACTCCACCAATTCAATCTCGACCACGGTGCCCGTATGGTCGATTTCGGCGGCTGGGAAATGCCTGTCCAGTATGAGTCCGTGATCGAAGAGCACCTTTCGGTGCGGAGCTCGGTGGGTTTGTTCGACGTCTCGCACCTCGGTCGATTCTCTTTGTCCGGTTGGGGGGCGGCCGCGGCGCTCGATCGCCTGCTTTGCAACAACCTGGCACGGGTCGAGCCCGGCCGTGCCCAGTACACCATGCTCCTCAACGACCACGGTGGAGTGGTCGACGACATCATCGTTTGGTGGTGGGGGGACAGCGACTACTGGGTTATGCCCAATGCCTCCAACCAGCCACGCGTCATGGCCGAATTTGGAAGTCAGGAAGGATGCGAGGTGGCCGATCTGCAGATGTCGACGGCGATGATCGCCCTCCAGGGCCCCGATTCCACCTCAGTTTTTGGGCGAGTACTGGGTGAGACACCACGAAGATTTCGAACGGTTCGAATCAAATGGCGGGGGAGAGTGGTCGCGATGGCCGGCACCGGGTATACCGGCGAGCAAGGCGGCGAAATCGTGACCGACCCGGATACGGCAATCGTGCTAGCGGAAGAGCTGGCATCGGATGGGGTCCGCCTTTGTGGCCTGGGCGCCCGCGACACGCTGCGTCTCGAGGCAGGGCTCCCACTTTGGGGCCAGGACCTCGATGAATCCAGGACTCCATTCGAGGCTGATCTCGGATTCGCCGTGGACTTCGATCACGATTTCAATGGGAGGCAAGTACTCCTCGAACAGAAGACTTCGGACCTCCCTTCGCTCCTCATGGGATTCGTGCTCGATGAGCCTGGTGTACCCAGGCACGGGTACCGTGCAACCTCGGGAATGAGCCATGGCGAGGTGACTTCGGGAAATATGAGCCCGGTCCTGGGGAAAGGAGTCGGTATGGCCTACATGAGCCCACCGGCCGGTGGATCTCAAAGTGTTGAAATCGATATCAGGGGGAAGTCTGTAAAGGGGCATTTCAAGAAAGCGCCATTCCACACGGCGCCGAATCAATGATTCGAGGCTCTCGACCTAGGATTCGCTGGTGAGCCCTACCAAATCAACCACCCGGAATCAGCCGAACGAAATCTACGGGACCGAACTCATCCGGGAATGGGGAGCCGCAGGGGCTCGGAGGGGCCGCGTGGTCCTGGTCCACGGACTCGCCGAGCACACCGGCCGTTACGAAAGGGTCGGCAGCATCTTTGCCGAGAGTGGATTCGACGTGGTTGCCCCTGACCTCTTTGGTTTCGGCCGAAGTGGGGGTGAGCGGGCCGATGTCGGCGATTGGGGCGACTATCTCGACCAGGTGGGCCGGTTGATCGCTGCGTCAGGTCGTCCCGTGATTCTTCTAGGTCACTCCATGGGAGGACTGGTCGCCACCAGCTACGCCCTCAGCGACCGCCCCCAGCCAGACTTGTTGGTCCTTTCCGCCCCTGCCATCGGTGGCGGTGCCGGTTGGCAGAAGGCCCTGGCGCCGGTGCTGGCTCGCATCGCTCCGAAGATGCTTATCCCCAACAATCTAAAGGGCGAACAGCTGAGCCGCGACCCCCTGGTAGGAGAGGCCTATTTCTCTGATCCACTCATGGTCTTCAAGACCACCACGCGATTGGGAAATCAGCTGTTCACTGCCCAGGCCGCTGCCGCCCCTCATCTCGGTGAGCTGCCGGTGCCGACTCTGGTGATGCATGGAGGGTCCGATTCGATAGTCCCTCCCGCGTCTACGGTCGTCCTCGGTGAAGCCGACGGTGTCGAACGACGCCTCTACCCGAAACTGCGCCACGAGATATTCAACGAGCCCGAGGGTCCCCAGTTGGTTGCCGAGGTCGTTGACTGGATTGAGGAGAATCTGGGGTCTTCGGGCTAGGCCATCTCGTCGATGTTGAGGAGGACCTTCCCCGATTCACGCGATGCAGCCGCC
>DATDCF010000171.1:0-8597 GCA_036524475.1 Acidimicrobiia bacterium
AACCACTCCTCGGATCAAGGCTCAGGTCCGGACCGGAGGCGATTGTTGGTCCTCCAAAGGATGTGCCGGGATTCGGGGTTGACGGCGCGCGCGGTAGTCCGTAATGTCAAACATGTAATTACACGGTTGTGAGGAGATCCGGTATGCAGAGCAAGCTTGTTGAAGCGCTTGCTGTTGGAGAGTTGGCCTGGCAGGACTATGCAAACTGCAGGGGTGCCGACGCGGACCTCTTCTTCCCTGAGCGGGGGGCATCTACCCGGAAGGCGAAGGCGATCTGCGGTGCCTGTGAAGTGAAGGGGTCCTGTCTTGACTACGCCATTGATATGGGCGAGAAGTTCGGGATTTGGGGCGGGCTCTCCGAAAGAGAAAGACGACGGGTTCGTCGGGAGCGTGCTCTCCGCGAACGCAAGGTCAGCTAGGCCGGCGAGTCCGGGCCTATAAGTAGAGTCCCGACCGTCCCTCTTCCTCGGGAGATGGGGCGGTCAAGGACTTTCTCTGCATCTCCGCCAACTGATGTTGAGCGGCCATTTGTTGAGACCAGAGTGATGCCTGGATGCCGTGAAAAAGACCCTCAAGCCATCCAATCAACTGGGCCTGGGCGATTCGCAGTTCAGCTTCGCTGGCATGGTCTCCCTGGAGCGGAATCATGATCTCGTCGAATTCCTCGAGGAGATCGGCCGAGAGGACTCCCCGTAACTCGGCGAGCGACCGGGCGTGGACCTCCGCCAATCTGGCCCGACCTACATCATCCAGTGGAGCCTGGCGAACTTCTTCCAACATGGCGCGGGTCATCGACGCGATTCGGATCAGCTTTGTTGGCTCGGAAACCGGTGACTCTTCTTCGTCGGGATCCACATCCGTCGCGACGACTTCTGGTTTTACTTTGTCATCCATCGCCGTGAAGCCTATTACCGCTCAACGCCATACTCGAAGGTCGAGACAAGACGACGTCCTACTCCGGTTTCCGATTCCACCATCACTTAATGCCGGGCCGAACCGCTCCTATTCCAATCGCTCCTGGATTGCCGTACCATCGATTGAAGTGATGAGGACGAACAAATGACTGAGGATCGGAAGGGAGATTTCCCGCCCATCCTCGACGCTGCGCAGGTAGCGGACCTACTGGGTATGAACGTGCAGATGGTGCGGCGCTATGCGAGGGAGGGGCGATTGCCGGCCTACAAACTCCCCGGTGGGCGGACCTTCAAGTTCTTCAGAGAGGAAATCTTCGAGTTCCTCCGCTCCCACCCGGTATCCGCGGAAAGCGAAGCTAATGAAGCGCGGTGGAGCGAATGACCGCCCTGAGAAGGTCCATAGATACGTAGACATCCCTTCCGTCGGCGTCCGACACCCGGAGGTGATCTTCACTAACCGTGTGAATGGTCCCCATGAGTGCGTTGCCGCCGGCAAGTTCCAGCCGGAGACGGGTGTTATCCCGGGAGTGTTCGCTGAGCCGGGCCCGAAGCCGCATGGCGGTTTTGGCGGCCGGCTGGGTCGATGTCAGGCCCGGGACGAAAGACCACACACCGGCGTCGATGGAGATCTCCGCCTCCTGCTCGGACAGTGTGATCGTGACATAGTCGAGGCCGGTGGCGACAATCGGCCCGCTGAGCGCCTTCCCGTCGAACTCGGCGGTAGCCCGGTCGCCCCGGTGGGCGGCTTGCTCGGCAACGGTGATAAGGCTCATCTGGCGGTTCCTGAATTCTTCGGTGAGTTGCTCGTCTTCGGCTGCCTCTTCGGCCCATTCTCGACCGGCGCTCTGACGAAGGTCGGATCTCAGATCATTGGGAGTGTTCTCGTTCTCCATAGGATTTTCGCGCTCTCGACATCGTTTCTGAGTAACAGGATAGGTTGCGATTCGTGAACGTGACTCCCTTAGGGCTGAGGGAAGCGGGCACCTCACCGCAAGTACAACAAAGAACGGTCCGGCGACCATCTTTGCCCCACATCCTCATCGCGGTCGCTGCGATCCTCGCTTTTGTCTTCAATTTCCTGGCTTTGCAGGACCGGTCGGACACGAGACTGGTCGCCGTTGCATCCTCCGATCTACGCGCAGGGCAGAAAGTCACCACGTCCGACATCACGTTCGCGCCGGTTGCGGCAGATTTCGCAGGTGTGGACAGTCTCGTCAGCGAGTCCCGGTGGGATCAGATGGAAGGCTGGATTCTGACCCGGGCAATCGACGGCGGAAGCGTCATCGACGCCGCCAGCCTTAGCGCTCCGGGCGACGCCGGGAATCTCCGATCGATGAGCATTCCGGTGGCCGTCGAACATGCCGCGGGGGGACTGCTGGTGGCAGGGGATACCATTGACGTCGCCACAGTCGGCGACGGCAGTCCCAGATGGGTCGCGACCGGGATGACGGTTGTGAGTGTCGCATCTGCCGACTCTGAGGGCATTGGTGGGTTCGGGCCGTATCACGTGGTCGTGTCGGTCACCGCGGATCAAGCCCTGAGCCTTGCTGCGGCTATCGACTCCGGTTCGATCGAGATCGTTCGGGCGACCGGGGCCGAGGAGTCGGGGGGCTGAATGGCCCCGGCACGAATCGCCCTGGCAGCATCGGCACGGGACTGGAGTGACCGCCTCCATCGTTCTGTTCTCGACCACGGTGGTGGAATGGTCGTGGCCCGGGTCATGTCGGAAGATCAGGCAATCGAGTCGGATTTCGACGTCCTGTTCATCGACGACATTTGCTCATTTCTCACCCCGCGCCTCATCTTCGAAATGCGGCGTCAGGGTAAAGCGGTGGTCGGGGTGTTTTCACCCGAAGACGGTTCCGATGGCAAACGCCGTCTACTGGAGGTGGGTATTTCTGATGTGGCTGAGTCGGCATCCGCCGCTGAGGAGTTCCTTTACGTCGCTCGCGCGTCGATAAACGCTGCCCCGGAGTCGGTAAGCACGGGTGAGACTTCCCCGACGGCAGGTCTGACGGTCGGGCTGCTCGGCCCACCCGGTGGCGTTGGGGTCACCGAAGTATCCATAGGTCTTGCAAGCGACATAGCGCGTCATCATCGTGTTGCCCTTCTGGACCTAAACCAGAGGTGGCCCTCGATCGGTCAAAGGCTCGGATTACGCATGCACCCCAATCTTCGAACAGCGGTGGACTTCGCCCTCCACGAGCCGGAGCGGGTGGAAGAGGCCATGCATGTCGACAGAAACACTCACGTGGTAACCGGATTGGCTAATCCCGGAGCCGGAGAGCTTCCGCCGGCAGATCTGGCCGGTCTGGTGATCTCGGTCAGTCGAGAGTTTTCCCGAACCATCGTTGACCTGGGGTCGGTGGATCCCCGGCCATCTGACCTCCTGCTGCGTCGGTTTGATGCGCTGCTGCTCGTCGGAATCGGGGATCCAGTCGGCGTCACCAGGGTGGTGCGAGCACTCGAGACACTGGCCGAGAACGCTTTACGTCCAGAAGTTGGGATTGTTCTCAATCGAGTAACAGGTTCACCGCGGCAACGCCAAGAGATCGTGGAACAGATGGCGGTGATGGCCCCTGGGGTGCCGATCGCCCTGATCGGTGAGGACCCCAGGCTCGCCCGCGCTGTCTGGGATGGTGAGGTTCTCACCCGTGGCATCTTCTTCAATCAGATCCGGCGGCTGAGTGCCCTTTTCGATGGGCACCTCCAGTGAGTGTCGACGCTTTTGAACTGATCCGGCGCCGTGCCCTCGACCGGATCGGTGGCACCGGAATCGATCCTGAAAAACAACCCGATGCCCTTCGCCAGCTGATCGCGGGCACCGTCGACGAGTACCAGAGGATGGCCCACCTCGGAGATGGACGCTCCCTTGCCGATCCAAGGGCCACAGTCGACCGCCTCCTCAGGTCGGTGAGTGCTCACGGCCATCTCGGCGAGATCCTGGAGCGAAACGACATCGAAGAGATCTTCATCGAAGGCGATAGCGTCACCTACCTCGAATCCAGTGGTCGACTCGTCGCCCTCGACATTCCTACGAGCGAGTCGGAGAATCGACAGGTTGTGGAGCGCTTGGTGGCGGCGACCGATCGGCGACTCGACACATCTAATCCCATAATTCAGGCACGTATTCTCGATGGGACCGCCCGCCTCACCGCCATCATCCCTCCGGTGGCGGATCACCTTTCGGCCACGATTCGGCGTTATGCGCTGCGGCGCCAGTCCCTCGAGTCGCTGGTGGAGCTCAACTCACTGTCGGTCGCAGCAGCCAACTTTCTCTCCACCGCCATGCGCGCCTCGGCCTCGATCATCGTGTCCGGTCCTCCGGGTGCCGGGAAGACCTCATTTCTTTCGGCCCTGGTCGCCGCGATCCCGGTCGATCACTGTATTCGGGCGGCCGAAGAGGTTCGTGAGCTCCATGTCCCGCTGGTACACGGTTCCTACTACGAGGCTCGACCGGCCTCACTCGACGGGAATGGCGAGATCACCCTCCGGGAATTGGTCAAAATGACGCTGGCGATGCGTCCCGACTACATCGTGGTCGGCGAAGTTCGCGGGGCTGAGGCCTTCGAATTGACCAGAGCTGTCAACGCCGGATGTGGCATGGGTGCCACGGTCCATTCCAACTCGGCTTCGGATGCCCTGGTCGCCCTCGTAAATGCAGCCTTGATGGCAGGCGAGAACGTCCCCGACCGGGTCGTCCGGAATGTCTTCTCCTCTTCCATCGATCTCGTCGTCCACCTCGACCGTGACATCGATGGTGGAGGCCGGATCAGGCGAGAAACGATGGAAATTCGCAGCCTGGTCCCCTCGCTTCATGATGATTTTACGTCGGAACCTCTTTTCGTCAGGGAGGCCCTGGGATCCCCGCTGGAGTGGACCGGGGCGTTGCCACCCGACCGGCTGACGAGGCGGATGGAGAGGTGCCTACCTCCCGGCGCGGCATTGCCAGCCCTGTTTCGATCCACCGAGTTGTTGCGATGACCTTCCTGGCCGCGGCAGCCTCAGCACTGGCGACTTGCTTGGTGCTCACCGCACTTCTGACGAGACCCTGGAGGCGAAAGGTGGACAATTCGGTCGAGCACTCGAGGCGGCCTGACCTCGACGTCTCTCCATTCCAGTTTTGGGCGACATCGGTTGGCGTGGGCGCCGCCACTTGCTTCGTAATTTGGGCTTCGACCGGATTGATCGTGGTCGCTCTGGTGCCTGCGATCGTGGTGGCGACCCTTCCAAACGCTTACTACAACCGGAAGCGCGCCCAACAAATCTCCGAGGTGCAGGAGGCGTGGCCCGATGGGTTGCGTGATCTGGTGAGTTCGGTGCGCTCCGGTGCGTCGTTGCCTTCCGCGATCGAGGCTATGGGTTTGTATGGCCCCGCGCCGCTGCGGGCGGCGTTCGGAGGCTTTGGGGTCTATTCACGGAGCCTCGGAGTGGTACCTGCGCTGGAAATGGTACGCGCCGACCTGGCCGATCCCACATCAGATCGGGTTATCGAGGTCCTCGTTCTGGCGCATCAGCGCGGTGGAAACGTCGTGCCACAGATCCTGTCCGATCTCGCTGATGCCACCACCCGGGATGTCTGGACCCTCGAGCAGGTCCGAAGCGAGGCTCTCGAGCAGAAGATCAATTCGAGGGTCGTTTTCGTGCTTCCCTGGATGGTGCTCGTCGTAATGACCACGCGCTCCGGCCCGTTCAAGGAGTTCTATTCGACTCCGGCTGGGATAGGCATTGTCGTGGTGTGTGGGCTTCTTAGCCTCGTTGGGATTTTCATCGCCAGTCGGCTTGGATCCCAGCCGGTCGAACCCCGGGTTTTCAAGGGCGGCGCCTCGTGAGCCCGGCTTCATCCGTGACGGTCTTTGCCGGGCTGGCATCTGGCCTGGCTGCGGGTCTGGCCATATATCTGCTCATCCCTCCGCCACGGTCATTGCAGGCGAGAGTGCGGCCCTATGTCCGGCCCACGGTCGCCGACGTGTCAACACCGATTCAAGGATCGGCATTGAGGCGGGTCTTCAACCCGATTGTCAAGCAGAGCGCAGAATCTCTTGGTCGCCTCATCGAGCGTCAGGGCAAGGACGCGACTCTGGTCCTGATACGCCAGGCCGGCTGGTATCGCGGGATGGCCGACGATGACATGTTGTATGCATTCCGGGTCGCTCAACTAAGGAGCGTCCTTCTTGGTGGGCTGGGCGCCGTAGCGGTCGGAACCGTGTTGGGCACTTCGGTGATCGCCCGCATCGCCCTTGCAGTGCTCGGACTGATAATCGGCGCCACTCGACAACGTGGTCGTGTTGAAAAGGCGATCGAGGCACGTCGAGAACTCATGAGAATCGAGATCTATACCGTCAACCAGCTCCTGGCGATGAGGGTCAGGGCAGGCGGAGGTGTGGTCCATGCGGTCAACGCCACCGTCGGCCGGGGCGAGGGTGCGGTTGTCGACGAACTTTCAGCCGCTATGCGACTGCAAAGATCAGGATGGCGGGCATTCGACGCGTTTCGGAGGATCGCCGAACTCACTCCGGAGCCATATTGCGCTCGCACGTATCGTCTTCTTGCTAGCGCCGAAGAACGGGGATCCGATCTGGCAGCTTCGCTGCTGGCTCTCTCCGAAGACGTCAGGGAAACCCGACGGGAATCTATCAAACGGTCTGCCACCAAACGACGCGCGGCAATGCTTCTCCCGACCATCGCGATTCTGGCTCCGGTTCTGATCATTTTCGTGGCGGCACCACTGCCGTACCTAATCACGGGCTGGCAATGAAAGGAGAAATAATGCCTGCTATCCGTTACCTAGTTGGGCGATTGAAGGAGGATGATCGGGGGCTGAACACAGCCGAACTGATGGGCAATGCTGCGCTGGCGATTGCCGCCCTGGTCGTCATCTGGGGAGCCCTTCAAGCACTTGGTGTGGACCTCGTCGGGTGGATCCGCGGATCCCTGATAGGCGGCTAAACGAACGGGGACTGAGCTCGGTCCAGTTCGTCCTTGCCTCGGGGTTGGCTCTGATTTTCTTCGTCGCCCTTGCCAACATCGTTGTTGTTCAATATGCGAAGGGTTCGATGAGATCGGCTCTCGATCAGGGCGTCCGCGTCGGGGCAGTAACCGGTTCTGTGGTCGACTGCGAGCAGCGCGTCGCCGAGGTGTCCAACAGCCTCCTCTCCGGCTCGATCGGAGAAACGATTGATTACGAGTGCCTCGTCGAGGGTGTGCTCATGACAGCATCGGCGTCGTTGACCGTGGAGTCATGGACACCGTTTACCAGCGACTTCGAGGTAGAGCTCGAGGCGACAGCGACGAGGGAACCCGATGTTTGACGGAAGCGACACCGGACATGCCGGTATCGAGCTGGCGCTGGGCATCGGTTTGCTCATGATCCCTGTGGCCCTGCTCGTTCTGGGTTTCGGGCCGTGGGTGGAGCGATCCGTGCTCGCTGAGGCAGCCGCTGCCGAGGCAAGCCGCGCTGCGGTCATCGCCACGTCAGTCGACGCCGGTACATCCGTCGCAACTGAAATGGGGAACAACTATGGACTGACCGCCGACCATGTCAGGGTCGGTTGGTGCGGTGCTCCGCCCGCGCAAGGTGGAAACGGAACCTGTCAATTCGATCGGGGCTCCGGAATCATGGCCACAGTCGAGGTTTGGGTGCCGTTGGTGACAACGCCGTGGGGCACGATGGGTGGACTCTGGTTGGAACGCTCCCATGTCGAGAGTGTGGACATCTACCGGAGTTTCCCGTGAATAAGGAACGGGGATCGGTCACCTTATGGATCCTTGGTTTAACCGTCGTGATCCTCGGGTTCGGAGGTGTGGCCCTCGACTTCTGGCGTGCCCTGGCCATGCAGCGCGCTCTTGCAGCGATTGCCGACGCCGCCACCGTCGCCGCGGCCTCCGGGATCGACGAACTCCACTACCGAAACACGGGCGAGGTGATTCTCGATCCTTACCGCGCCAGGACCCTCGGTGCGCAATCGATTGCAAGCCAGAACGAGAGCCTTGATTCCGCGGTCTTCGACGTCTCGGCCGATGGAACCGAAATCGAGTTGACCGTCATCGATTCTATCGAGGCCGGATTCATCAGGTTCTTCACCGGAGACGATGGCCGACTCGTGGTGCGTGCCACTTCTCGGGCTTCACCAATTCTCGCCCCTTAGTCCATTGCACTACGCCATCCCCTAAGTGGCTCACCCATAACGAATTCGTAACGTTGATTCCCAAGAATCCGATCCACTGTGTGTTTCCAGATCGTCATACTTAGCTAGTGGAACGAATCGTTACCCGCATTGCATGGGTGATCGCTGTTTTCGTGACTGGCGGAGTCACGTCCTCTAAAGCGCCGGTTTGTCCGGACCGATCGGTCTACGGCTCATTGTTCGATCGCTCCAGCAACTCCTGTGTTGACCTGTCGACATCTAAGGCGCTTGCCGAGACGAACTTCGGAGATCGGTCACCCTAAGGATACCCGGACTAACCATCGTGATCTGTCGAGTCGTCCTGAGGGTCGTGTCCGATGATGCACGAAGAGGGCCCTCCGACTGGTTCGGAGAGCCCTCTTCATCGAACTGATTGTGAGACCAGACGGTGCCTTGCGGCCTCAGTCGACCAGGGTCAGACACGCGTACTCAGGCACCACGCTGTTGGAGCCCCTGTCACCGGTCCCCACGGAGTAATGCTCGGCGGTGACCGACG
>DATDCF010000172.1:0-8947 GCA_036524475.1 Acidimicrobiia bacterium
AAGGCCTGAGCGTCGCCGGTCCAGCCGAGCCGCTCGTCGCGCTGAGGGCAATCGGTCGGAACGGAGACGAAGTTGTCGCGTTGTGACCAGACAACGTTCTCGTGGAGTCTGTTGAGAATCGGCAGAGAGCACTCGAACGAGCTCCGACGGGGAAGGTCACTACTGATGGCGACGAACTCGGCCGACTTGATCGTTGCTTCTGTTCGAATGCCCGCGTATCTGAAGCCGTGGAAAGTAAACGCTGGTTGGAGCGTCGTGGGACCGGCGTTCGCACCGAGGACGTATTCATCTGTGGCCTGGGCCGACCGCAATGATCTCGTGTGCAGTGAGCCGTCGGGTTCGAGCACTTCAGAGTGACGGACAACGACCTGGTCGCCGGCTCTCCCCTCGACAACCATCCTCAGATACCCGGCGATGTTCTGCTTGCCATCAAAGACACGTTCGCCGCCGCCAGCATGCAACTCCTCGGCATTCCAACGGTCCACGACCCGCACAGGCGCGGTCATGCGCGGGTGGATGGTCGAAGAATCGAAGGACACGACCCTGACGGGGCTCCAGGCTGATGCGTCGTAGCCAGGCTCCTCCCAGCCCGGCATGCCCAGTCGCAAGTCGACTGTGGAGCCGTCGTAGAGATCTGCAGCCAGAACCTCGCCTATGGCCGCCTGCCAATCGTCGTCGGTGAATATGGTGACGGTCCCGCCGTGGGCCAACTCGACCTCTAGTTGGGCGATGAGGGCGACTTCGGTTCCGTATCGACAGCGGTCATTTCCTGGCTGCCATCCAAGACGTCCCCGATACCAACCATCACCCAAGGTCGCCGAGACCACATTCGGCCCGAATCGCAGCAGGTCGGTCACGTCGTGAGTCGCTGCAAGGAGACGAGTCCGATAACTCGTCCACCCCGGTGCCAGCAACTCATCGCTCACCGGACTGCCGTTGATCGAAGCGGTGTGGACTCCGAGCGACGTGATGTGGAGTCTCGCCCGGACCGGATCGGAGTCGAGAATGAACTCACGGCGGAACATCGGGCTCGGGGATTGTCGTTCGGCACCCGTATCACCTTCGATAGTGATCGCCTTCGCCATCCACTCCCGTGCCTCGAGAAGGCCGGCCTCGACCTCGAGCGGTTCGGACCACGTGCTCCAATCGTCTCCAAGCCTCACACGCACCCGGTAGTAGCGGACCTCGCGGCTCAGAAGGGGATCACCCGGCGCAGCAACACCTATCTGGCTTGCACTGACGACAGGCCCGGTCGAGGCGGTGATTTCGGCAAAGTCCCGAGTCGCTGATTCCTCCACCACGTAGGAATGTTGCCTGTCGGCTCGGGAGGCCTCGATCTTCCAGCTGAGCCGCATGGCACTGCCGTCAACACCCAACAACCCGGCCGGCTGCTGGCCGCGCAGGCCAATGACACGTGCGAAGGCCGATTCGGTCGGAGTGGAGATGCTGTCCTCCTATCCCTTGACTGCTCCGGCCGCCAGACCGGAGACGATCTTGCGACTGAAGAAGATGAACATGATCAGCGGAGGGATGGTGATCAGCAGGACATCCATGAACAGGAGGTTCCACCGGGATAGGAACTGGCTCTGGAAGTTGAACAGTGTCAGTTGCACGGTGGCGTTCTCATCACCAGGCAGGAAGTAGAGAGGATTGACGAAGTCGTTGTAGATGAAGACTGCCGACACCACAACGACCGTGATCACCGCCGGGCGGATCAGGGGAAAGATCACTTTGAAGAAGAGTGTCATGGGGGATGCGCCGTCGATGATGGCCGCCTCGTCGATCTCCCTCGGAATGGTCCCGATGAACGCTCGTAAGACGATGACGGCGAAAGGTATGGCAAATGCAAGCTCGATCAGGATCAATCCGAACAGGGTCTTGAACAGCCCGATGCCCTGGAGGACGAAGATCGTTGGCACCACTGCCGGGGGGATGATCAAGCCCGCAATCATGAGCAGGCTGACGAATGTGCTCATCTTGTCTCTTCGCCGTTGCTGCACGAACGCGACCATCGAGCACACAAAGACGATCAGAGCAACAGAGACCAATGTCAGTATGAAGCTGTTCTTCAGTGCCGTGACCACGATGCCGTTCCGAGCCGTCAGCACCTCGACGAGGTTCTCCCACAGACGCCAATCGGCGGGCAATGTGAAGTCGAGAGCAGAAGCCTCCGCTTGCTCCTTGCCCGCAGTCATGATGATGAATGCGAACGGGACGAGGAACACCACTGCGGCAACGGCCAGAGCGACGACATCGACCCACCAAGACCTCACCCCACGTAGCAGCCTCACAGGTCGAGCTCCTTACGGTTGAAGTAGCTGACCAATGGAAAGATGATGAGGCTCACCGCGATGAACAGGATCACGTTGCCCGCCGTCGACAGCCCGTAGAAGCCCGCCTGATACTGCTTGAAGATGGCCGATGCGATGACGTCGGTCGTGAACCCAGGACCGCCTCCGGTCATCGTCCAGATGAGGTCGAAACTGCGCAGCCCGCCGACGAGGGAGAGGATGATGACGGTGAAGGTTGCGTTCCTGCTCAACGGGACGATGACGTGGCGGAACCTGGCCCAGGCGCCGCCATCGAGACGGACCGCGTCAAAATACTCCTCGGGGATGGAGACGATTCCGGCGATGAAGATGACCAGTGCGATTCCCACCCCTTTCCACACATCCACCAGTGCAACGGAGAGCAGCGCGATGTTCGGGTCGGTGAGCCAAGAAGGACCCGAGGCGCCGAGAACCTCGATGGTCCGGTTGATCAATCCATCCGATGGGTGCATCAGCACCTTGAAGGTGATGCCAACGGCCACAGTGCTGACCAGGACAGGAAAGAAGACGATCGACCGCAGTGCGGTCTTGAGGCGGATGCTCGACGTGAAGAGCACAGCCAGGAGGAGGCCGAATACGACCTTGAGCCCACTGGTGACCACGGCGTAGATGAGCGTGTTTCGCATGCTGCTCACCAGCGCGGGTCGATTGAAGAAGAGCACGTAGTTGTCGAAGCCGATGAACTCAGAGTCGAAGAGAGTCCATCGGGTCATGCTGAAGTAGAAGGCCATCCCTGTAGGGACGATGAAGAGAACCGCGTAAACGACCGCCGCAGGGATGTAGAACCAATGCGGGTACATCTTGTCGATCAAGCGGCGACGTGACCGATCAGTCGTAACGGCACCAGCCGACGGGGCGACCTCTGTCACCCCGTCGGCTGCGTGCATGTCTGTTCTGGTGATGCCTAGTCGTCCCAACCAGGTAGACCGAGCTGCTGGGCCTGTGCGATCACATCTTGGTCGTAGTCAGCGGCAGCAGTCTCAGCGTCCTTCAGACCGGAACCTACCTCCACCGTGAGGAACTCGAGGTTCGGGCCCTTGATCGGCGACAGGAACTCCAACGCCGGAGCCGTCAGCCCCGCATCGATATATGCCTGGATATCGAGGACCGCTGGAAGTGTGTCGTCCGGGAGGGTCGCGCCTTCAATCAGATACGGGCCTTGGGGAGCCACCGCCTCCGTCATGACGTCGACGCCCTCCAAGGATGCCACGAACGCCAGGAACTGCTTAGCCACATCCTGATGCTCACTTGTGCCTGCGATGTAGATCCCAGCAGGCATCCAAATTGTTGCACCGTGGGTAGCTGCGTCGTTGCCCGGCTGCCCGAAGAAGCCGATGTCCTGAACCTGATCGGGGAAGTTCTCCGCGATCCCTCCGAGAGCGAACGACAGCATCGGGTAGTGAGCGATCTCACCGTTGGCCAGCAGTGCCAGACCTTCGTCGAAGGTGGTGGAGGCAAAGTCCTCCTGATACCAACCGGCTTCGAAGCCCTCCTGGAGACGCTGGAACCCGGCGAGCGCTGGGTCATCGACGTACTTGGCATCACCGGCGGTGTACTGCTCGGCCCATTCCGGGTTCTCGTTCTGAACGTTGTAGAAGTCGGCCAGCACGAATAGCTGCGAAGTCCACGTATCCGAATACGTCTGGCCGACGGGAGCGATTCCCGCGGCGAGGATCGCATCGTTGTTCGCGGCGAACTCATCCCAGGTCGTGGGAACACTGAGCCCGAGATCCTCGTAGATCGCCTTGTTGTAGAGAACGCCTCCGCCGAGCGCGGTCCCTGCCGGCACTCCAAACACATCTCCCTCGGCTGTGACCGTCTGTGAGAACGACTCGACAACGTTGGCAGCGAACGGCTCATCCGTTATCGGTACCAATGATTCGGTGGGGTTGAGCGCCTGGAACAAGGAGCCGGTGTTGTACCAGAAGATGTCGGTCATCTCTCCAGTCGCCAACCGTGTCTTCACGATGTTGTCGCCCTCGCTTCCACCAGGGCGAGTCTCATGCTCGATGGTGACGTTGGGGTTTGCAGCCATGAACGCAGCTACCAGGGCCTCTGCGTAGTCAATGGTGATCGGATTGTCATCTGTGAGGAATGTGAGAGTCACGTCCTCGGCCGGTGCGCCAGTTGTTCCCGGCGCAACTGTGGTTTCCGTTGCCCCGGTGGTGTCCGACCCTTCGTCGGTGCCTTCGGTGGTAGTAGCCCCGGAGCCCCCACCACCACCACATGCAGCGATGACGAGTGTGAACACCGAAATCAGCGCCAGGAGCTTTGCCCTGAACTTCATATCTCCTCCTCATTCGCCATCTGTCAGATGGCTTTCTGATGCGTTGGGCGCCGTCGGTCTGACGGTGCGTGCATTTCTGTAACATATCACACGAACTAACGGCGCGGGTAGAAAAGGTGAGCAAATGAAATCAGACGCGACCGGACGAGTCGACGATGCCCCGACCGGTGTCTTTGCGCAGGGGATGAGCCTCGAGGACAAGGCTGCCCTCACCGCCGGAACGGACATGTGGACCACCGCCGCCGTCCCCGCTCATGGCATCCCTGCGGTGAGAATGACAGACGGGCCCGCTGGAGCTCGAGGCCCGAATCGGTCCCCTTCTGTGGCCCTCCCGAGCGGAATCGCGTTAGGTGCCACCTGGGATCGACAGCTGATGGTTGAAGTGGGAGAAGTCCTCGGACACCAGAGCCGGACCAAGGGCGCTCGCGTTGTCCTCGCGCCCACCGTCAACTTGCATCGATCCCCGCTGGGCGGGCGGACCTTCGAGTCGTTCTCCGAAGATCCACTGCTCACAGGACAACTCGCGGCCGCACTGATCCGCGGAGTCCAATCACAAGGTGTCGCTGCAACGGTGAAGCACTTCGTGGCCAACGAGGCCGAGACCGACCGGTTCGTCAGCAACTCTGTCGTGGACGAGCGCACCCTGCGCGAGCTGTATCTGCTGCCCTTCGAGATCGCCGTCAAAGACGGCCGCGTTCAGGCACTGATGACCGGATACAACCGCGTCAATGGAGTGTGGTGCGGCGAACACCGGGAGCTGCTGTCGATACTCCGAGAAGAGTGGGGTTTCGAGGGGTTCGTAGTCTCCGACTGGTATGCAGTCGGCTCTACGGTCGACTCGATTCTCGCCGGGCTCGACATCGAGATGCCTGGCCCTGCCCGGACGTTTGGCTCACATCTCGCCGATGCCGTACGCGATGGTCGCGTGAGCGAGGAGACCATTGATGCGGCTGTCAGTCGTCTGCTGTCAGTCTTCGAACGAATCGGGGCGCTAGACGATGATGCGCCTGGGGAAGAGGTGTCGGTCGATCTACCCGACCATCGTGCCATTGCGCGCCGCGCGGCCCAGGGCTCGATGGTATTGCTCCGCAACGAGTCCGTCCTTCCATTCGACGTAGACAGCCTCAGGACGATCGCGGTTGTGGGCCCTAACGCCGACCAGGCCCAGATCATGGGTGGTGGCTCGGCGACTCTGGAACCCCACTATCGGGTGTCGCCGCTGGAAGCGATCCGTCGCCGGCTAGGTGACCGGGTCGAGGTCACCCACGAGCCCGGGTGTGACACGACCGTCACCCTTCCTTCTCTCGACATCGATTTGGATGAGGCGTTCTTCGACTCGGACGGAAACGAGGTGCTGAGACGTAAGGCGAGCACGACCCGATTCCTGTATTTCGGTCCACCTTCTGAGGAGTTGGGCGACCGATGGTCGATGACTGCGACCGGGGTGTTCACGCCAACTGACGACGGTGTCTACGAAATCGGGCTGGTGCAGTCGGGCAGAGGGCGTGTCCTGATCGACGGCGAGGTGGTTGTCGATGGTGTGGCCAACCCACCACCACCCAGCACTCGGATCCTCGGATTCGGCAGCGACCAGATCATCGGAAGGGTGGCGTTGAAAGCGGGAGTCTCAGTCGAGATCAAAGTCGACCTGTCGAACGAGTCGGCTCCAATTCTCGTGGGCGCAGTGGTTGGGGTTCGCCGCAAGCCCGCCGACGATCTTCTGAGCAGAGCCATTGACGCGGCCACGAAAGCCGACGCGGTCGTTGTCGTGGTCGGGACCAACGACGATTGGGAGAGCGAGGGCTACGACCGGACCTCCCTCAACCTCCCCGGCGATCAGGATGAGCTCGTGAGACGAATCTGCGCCGCTAACCCCAACACTGCCGTCGTTCTCAACGCCGGGTCCCCACTCGATCTTCCTTGGGCCGAGGATGCGCCGGCTCTGTTGGAGATTTGGTTCGGCGGCCAGGAGATGTCCGACGCCTTGGTCGATGTGCTCACCGGTGAGGCAGACCCGGGTGGCCGTTTGCCGTCGACGTTCCCGCTGCGGATCGAGCACACCCCCGCCTTCGGGAATTTCCCTGGCGAGAACGGCGAGGTCCGCTATGGCGAGGGCCTCCTGATGGGATACAGGTGGTATGACAGCCGCCAACTCGAGGTTGCGTTCCCTTTCGGGCACGGCCTTTCGTATACCGAGTTCGAAATCGGGTTGCCGTCTATGACTATCGGCCAGACAGTGGTCGTGGAGACCGAGGTCACCAACATCGGAGACCGCAGAGGGGTCGAGGTGATCCAGCTCTACGTTGAACCCGTAGATCCTGACGTCATGCGTCCCCGCAAAGAGCTCAAGGGGTTCGAGAAGGTTGAGCTGGGACCGGGTGAGTCGACCGTCGTCGAGTTCGTCTTAGACGTGCGAGCATTCGCCTACTGGCAACCCGACGGCACCGACTATGGGGCGGCGAAGGAGCGGCAGGCATCGATGCAGATCTCGGCGGCCCCGGACGAACCCGAGGAACTGAAGCCCACCGGTTGGACCGTCGACCCGGGCAAATACAGAGTCCATCTGGGCAGATCGATCTCGGATATCAGCCACACGGTGGAGGTAACCCTTTGAGTGGCGAGTCTCCATGGGAGTTTCGATGGCTGGAGTTTGAGAGCAGGGGTCTCGCCCTGCGGGGGTCCGCCTACCTCCCCGATGGCACAGGTCCCCATCCGGCCGCATTGCTCTGCCACGGATTCACCGGGAATCGGATCGAGACATCCCGTCTGTTCGTCACGCTCTCACGTGAGCTCGCCAGCGTCGGTATCACCGCGGTTGCCTTCGATCGTGCCGGGCACGGGGAGAGCGACGGCGATTTCTTCGACACCAGAGTCTCCAACGACATCGCCGACACCCTTGCGACCCTCGATGAGGTGGCTTCATACGAGTTCGTCGACTTGAAGAATCTCCACCTGCTCGGGTTCAGTCTCGGAGCAGTAGTGGCGAGTGTCGTCGCCACCGAGACGCACCACCGGATCAGGTCGCTCACCCTGTGGTCCCCTGCAGCAGTGTTCGCTGACAACGCCCGGGCCGGCGGTCTACCCGGCCAACCCGACCCGACGATCGTCGACGGGATCTATGAATTCGAGGGTCTCCGGCTCGGGCCTGGATTCCTCGAGGACGCCCGCATCTTCGAGCCTTATGTCCGAGCGGCGGGTTACCGCGGACCGGCGAGAGTTCTTCACGGCGACCAGGACTTCATCCCGGCCGAGTACGCCGAGAGATACGGGTCCGTCTACGGCGAGGCGATGGAGCTCACGATCGTCGAAGGGGCCGACCACACATGGCGACCTCTATGGTCGAGGGATCTCCTCATAAGAGAGACCGTCGAGTTCATCCTCGAGCATTCAGGATCAGCTGATTTTGAACCGCCACAACGCCGATCGACATCCAACGGAGGTTCCCCCGAATGAACACTGTGCCCAACGTGACCTTGAACAACGGTGTCGAGATGCCGATCCTCGGCTTCGGAGTCTTTCAAATCCCGCCGGACGACACGGAGGAGGCTGTGGCCACGGCGTTGGATGTCGGCTACCGGAGCATCGACACAGCCGCCGCCTACCAGAACGAGGAAGCGGTCGGACGCGCGATCCGAGATAGCGGCATACGTCGCGAAGATTTGTTCATCACGACAAAGCTGTGGATCCAAACGCCCGGCGAGGAGCGGGCTCGCACGGCCTTTGAACAATCGTTGGAACGACTCGCCCTGGACTACGTCGACCTCTACTTGATCCACCAGCCTCTAGGCGATTACTACAGCGCATGGCGGTCCATGGAACTGCTCCAGGCTGACGGGCTGATCCGGGCAATCGGAGTCTCCAACTTCTACCCGGACCGACTCGTCGACCTGATCGAGCACAATCAGGTGACCCCGGCGGTCAACCAAATCGAGACCCACCCCTTCTTCCAGCGTCAAGCCGACCAGGAAGTCATGCGCGACAACGGCGTGCAGATCGAGGCGTGGGGCGGATTCGCCGAGGGACGCAACAACCTGTTCACCGACCCCACCCTCAGCACCATCGCCGAGACGTACGACAAGTCAGTCGCCCAGGTCGTTCTCCGGTGGCTCATCCAACGTGAAATAGTCGTCATCCCGAAGTCGGTCAAGCGCGACCGAATGGAACAGAATCTCGAGGTCTTCGACTTCCAACTGTCTGACGAGGAAATGAGCCTGATCGCAGGTATGGACACGGGCGAGACTCTCTTCTTCGATCACCGAGACCCGGAGATGGTCAAGTGGCTCAACAGCCGCCGCCAAGCCTGAACCTGCGTCCCAACCACCCGGCCTTG
>DATDCF010000173.1:0-19262 GCA_036524475.1 Acidimicrobiia bacterium
AGGCGCTCCGATGAACCCGCTTGTGCTGGCGTTTGAAACGAGTTGCGACGAGACCGCCGTTGCAGTGGTCCGTGGAACGGAGGCGCTCTCCAACGTGATTTCCTCCCAGGTCGACCTCCATGCGCGCTTCGGTGGAGTGGTGCCGGAGTTGGCCGCACGAGCCCATGTCGAGTCGATACGGTCGTTGACCCACCTGGCTTTGAACGAAGCCGGGGTTCACCCCGACGACCTCGATGGTATTGCCGCTACGGCCGGTCCCGGTCTGGTTGGGGCGTTGCTCGTTGGTCACAGCTTCGCCAAGGCGACGGCGTGGGCCCGCCAGCTTCCATTTGTCGGGGTCGACCACATGGAGGGACACCTCATGGCCCCGCGTCTTCAGTTTGAAGACTTCGCACCACCCGCCGTAGTGCTTCTCGCTTCGGGGGGGCATTCTCAGATCGTCCATATGTCTGATTGGGGTGAATATCAGACGCTGGGCTCGACCATAGACGATGCGGCGGGCGAGGCGTTCGACAAGCTGGCGCGACTGATGGGACTGGGCTTCCCGGGTGGCCCGGCGATCGACGCCATAGCCGCAACGGGCAACCCCGACGCCGTGTCCTTCCCGCGCGCCCTGCCCGATCGGCCATATCACTTCTCCTTTTCGGGTCTCAAGACCTCGGTGATGACCTATCTCGAGAAGATGTCGGCAAATGGCGACTTGCCTCCGATCGAAGATGTGGCTGCCTCGGTGCAGGAGGCGATCGTCGATGTGCTGGTCGACAAGACGTTCAAGGCGGTCGACGATACCGGCGCCCGAACCGTCGGGGGTGGCGGCGGCGTTCTGGCCAATTCAAGGCTACGGGCACGTTTTGCCGATGAAGCAGAGAAACGGGGAGTACGTCTATGTCTGCCTTCGGCCCTGCTGTGCACCGACAACGCCGCGATGATCGGAGTCGCCGGCGGGTTCTGGCTATCTCAGGGTCGGATCACAGACTGGGCGGAGAACGTCGACCCCGGAATGATCCTGGGGAACAGGGCCGACTGAGAATCTGATGGCGCGATAGAAGAAGTTGATGAACCATCGAATCGCCTATGTGACCGGACGCTTCCCGCCGATGCGAACCTCAGGAACCTATCGGGTCGAGGCCGTGATGAAATACCTCCCGGCATATGGATTCGACCCAGAAGTTGTCACTCTGCCGAATGAGTGGATGACGTTTCAAGCCCGCCGGGACCACGACGGAGACGTCGTCCCGGCCATCCAGCCTGAGGCAAAGTCTGACGACCTGGTTCGATATTTGTCCACGCTTCGCTACGTCAATTGGGCCCAACGAGAACTGATGGTGCCCGATCTTCTGGCGTTCTGGGCGCGATCTGCAGCGCGTGTCGCCGCCGATGAACTGCCAGAGGTCGAACTCGTATATGGCACCGCGCCGCCGTTTGGCGCCATGGTGGCCTCGCATGGTTTGGCCAGGAGGCTCGGGGTTCCTCTGGTGCAGGAGATCCGTGACCCTCCGAGCTTTGATCGTGCGCTGCGGGCACGCTCGGCGTTGTTCAGGAAACGGATGATCGGCTTCGAACGGAAGTACCTCACTGGCGCGGATCATGTGATCACGGTCACGCCGCGAACCCGTCTGCGTCTCCTCGACCTCCATCGAGATCTCGATCCCGCCCGGGTGCACGTGGTGACAAACGGATATCCAGACATCAACGTGAACCTATCACTCAGCGATCGTGACCCGGGGAAATTCACGATTGCATACGTCGGCACTTTCCAGGGCAGCGTCAAGGCGAGAGAGTCCAGCCTTTTCACCCCGGCCACACTGCTCCCGGCGATCTCCCGGTTGCCGGAGGGCAAGGTCGAGTATCGGATCGTCGGCCGGGCCACGACGCGGCAGAGAAACGCGCTCCATGATCTCGATAAGAACGACACGCTCGAGTTCAAGGGTGTGGTGTCTAGAGGGCAGGCCCTGGCTGAGATTGCCGCTGCGGACATCGCGGTGATTCTCGCCGATGACGACGACTGGTGGATCGGAAGAAAGGCATTCGAATATCTCCGATATGCGCACACCATCCTCGCGATCGTCCCTCCCGGTGACACAACAGATCTTCTCGCAGCACATTCACGCGTCGACCAAGTGTCGCCATCTGACCTGTCGCAACTTCCTGGCATCCTGCAGAGCCGATTCGATCAGTGGGCGTCCGGGGATTGGCATCGTGGTCCTATTCCGGAGGGCATCCAGACCGATGAGACATGTGTCTCAGGGATCGCTAGGATCCTGGAGAAAGCGCTTGGGTTGGAACAGTCTGAGAGCGGTTCTCCTGCTAATTCCTAGCTTTTCTTCCCGAGAAACCTGAGTGCCCTACACTCAACCTCAATTGGCACTCTAATCTGCCGAGTGCTAATGTCCGATTGGCACTCCCTTGAGGAGAGTGCCAATTCTCAGTATCAGCAAGGCTCAAGGAGGAGCAAGGAATGAAGCTTCAGCCGCTCGGTGATCGAGTGGTAGTCACTTCCAACGACGATGCGGAAACCCGCACACCGTCTGGATTGGTTATCCCCGACACCGCAAAAGAGAAGCCCCAAACCGGAGAAGTCATTGCCGTAGGCCCGGGTGGGCGCGACGAAGACGGCGACCGGATTCCGATGGAAGTCTCCGTCGGTGACAAGGTTCTCTATTCAAAATTCGCAGGCACAGAGGTCAAACTCGATGGGACGGAGTATCTCGTCCTCTCCGAGCGTGATCTGCTTGCCATTGTCAAGTGAGGAGCTGAAACATGGCAGCCAAAGAACTTCGCTTTAACGAAGAAGCCCGGAAGGGTTTGCAGGCGGGTGTTGACAAGCTCGCCGACGTAGTAAAAGTAACTCTCGGCCCCAAAGGCCGCAATGTCGTGTTGGAGAAAAAGTGGGGATCACCCACCATCACCAACGACGGCGTGACCATTGCCAAGGAAATCGAACTCGAGGACGCCTGGGAGAACATGGGCGCCAAGCTCGCGTACGAAGTCGCCAACAAGACCGACAACGTCGCCGGCGATGGGACAACCACGGCCACTGTCCTCGCCCAAGCCATGGTCAAGGAAGGGCTCCGACAGGTTGCTGCCGGCGCCAATCCCATGGATCTCAAGCGGGGGATCGAGCAGGCAGTCGAGGCTGGTGTCAAGGCCATCGGTGAAATGGCGCGTGACATCGAGACCACCGAAGAGATCGCCCATGTCGCCTCGATCTCAGCTAACAACGACAACTCCATTGGCAAGGTCATTGGCGACGCTATGGACAAAGTCGGCAAAGACGGCGTCATCACCGTTGAAGAGGGACAGACCTTTGGTCTCGAGCTCGAATTCACCGAGGGTATGCAGTTCGATAAGGGCTACATCTCCCCTTACTTCATCACCGATGCCGACCGTCAGGAAGCGGTCCTCGAAGACCCCTACATCCTCATCGCCAACCAGAAGATCGGGTCGGTCAACGACCTCGTCCCTGTGTTGGAGAAGGTGATGCAGTCCGGCAAGAGCGTCCTGGTGATCTCCGAAGATGTCGAGGGCGAGGCCCTGGCGACTTTGGTAGTCAACAAGATCCGCGGGACCTTCTCTTCTGTTGCAGTCAAGGCTCCGGGCTTCGGCGAGCGCCGCAAGGCCATGCTCCAGGACATTGCGATCCTCACAGGCGCAACCGTCATATCTGAGGAAGTCGGTCTCAAGCTCGAGAACGTGACCCTCGACATGTTGGGCCGTGCCCGCAAGATCGTCGTTGCCAAGGACTCGACCACCGTCATCGACGGTGACGGGACCGAGGCAGATGTCAAGGCCCGGATCAAGCAGATCGAGCGTGAGATCGAGAACACCGATTCCGACTGGGACCGTGAGAAGCTCAACGAGCGTCTTGCCAAGCTCTCCGGCGGCGTTGTCGTCATCAAGGTCGGGGCTGCCACGGAGGTCGAGCTCAAGGAGAAGAAGCATCGTATCGAGGACGCCGTCTCTGCTGCACGTGCTGCAGTTGAAGAGGGTGTTGTCCCCGGTGGTGGTGTGGCTCTGCTTCGTGCTCAGACAGCCATCGATAAGCTCCGCGGTGGATCGGATGACGAGAAGACCGGCCGTCTCATCGTTCGTCGCTCCATGGAAGAGCCACTCCGTCAGATTGCGATCAACGCTGGATTCGAAGGTGGCGTCGTCGTCGAGACAGTTCGCAAGGGCGAGGGATCATTCGGATTCAACGCCGCTACTGGCAAGTACGAAGACCTGATTGCCGCTGGTGTCCCTGACCCGGCGAAAGTCACCCGGTCGACACTGCAGAACGCTGCGTCTATCGCGGCGTTGCTGCTGACCACCGAAGCCCTCGTTGTAGAGCAGAAAGAGGATCATCCTCCGATGCCCTCCGGCGGTGGCGGCGACCACGGTATGGACTTCTAGCCCACACCCGATTCGGATCGAGAAGGGACCGCTTTGTCGGTCCCTTCTCGCGTCCCAAACCGCGTTCCGACGGAACGATGTGCCAATAGTGGCACTAAACGGAGAAGGAACGCTCAAGGGCTTCACGCACCGTGGCCAACAAATACGCTGGACGTTCGATGAGGTCAGACCAGGTGAAGCGGAGAATGGTCCATCCGGCAATCTGGGCAAGATTATCGCGCTCCCGGTCTCGCTGAAACGCTTCGGGTGAATCGTGCCACCTCTTGCTGTCGGCCTCGACGATCACCCGCTGGTTGACATATGCGAAATCCACCCGACCACTGATGGCTCGAAGCCAGGGCGGTCGGTACTGCGCCGACGGTGCTGGGAGGCCGTGTGTTGTTAGCAGCCGAAGTACGCGAAACTCAAAGGTGGAATCGGTCTCCTTCACCGTTCCTTGCCTCGACTCAAGGACGCCACGAAGCTTGACCACTCCAGGCTTCCCCTTTCGGGCGATTGATTCGAGACGCATCGCCACTGTGTCGTAGGTAGTGAGTCGACGCCGAACTGCTTCGTCAACGAGGTATGCAAGTTCATTCCTCGACACCACGGTTGCGAGATCGACGAAGGTGCGAGGTGGATCGGTGACCGGGATACCTGCGATAAACGTTGTTTCGCTGGCCGCAAGATCGGTCGATTCGTGGACAACGACGCTATGGAACTTGTTACTTCTTCGTACCGGTACCGTCACTGAGACCGTCAAAGTGTCTCGAAGGCTCAGCCCGTGGAGCCGAGCCGCGGATTGGTGTGAAGCAACACCTCCAATCCCCGCTGCAGCGGCACGGAGCAAACCCGTCTCGGTTTGTATCGCTCCAGGTAACGCGAGAATTCCAGGTGCGATAGCGACGAGGTGGTTGGTCTCGACACGCCGGGCGATGGTTCGCCTGCTCATGCCGAGGGCGACCGCTTGATCGCGACTGACGACCCCGCCGTTCCGCATCGCGAGGTCTATTACCCGGTTCTCGGATTCTCCCACTCACCAAGCATGGCGGAGCCGCAATCCGATGACTAGACCCCTGTTCTACCCTGAGTTCGTGCCACTATCGGCCGATTCAACCGTCGGAACGTGGTGTTTCTTCTTCGTCGCTGCCTGGCATTCGGACGGCGAAAAAGGCGACCAGGAAGGCCAGTCCGAGCGCACTGAGGTACTCGTTTTGGATGGCTTCCACCACCGATCGGAAGCTGGCGGCGAGGGAGGTCAACGGGCTGAGGCCCAGCATCCGGTCGTATCGAGAGTTGCCGACGGGGGCCATGTTCAGCGAGATGCCAAACGTCCGCGCTGTAGCGATGTCGGCGGCGACGCTATCAAAACCACCAGCGGCGAGAGCTCCGGAGCCGGTGGGTGGCTGAGATTGCCCGCCGGGAAGCACGGGAGGGGAATCCGACCCTGTATCGCCGCGGGTGGTCGTTGTGGTCCCGGGAAGGGTTGTGCTGGTCGTGGACGATGTCGGCCCGGGGACCGTAGTTGTGGTCGACGATGTAGCCGAAGCCGGTCTGGTTGTGGTGGTCGTCGACGGTGGCGGGCTGGTCGTGGTGGTCGAGGTCGAGGTGGTGGTGGAAGTGGTGGTCGTGGTCACCGGGTATTCGACGCCGAGTTCCACTTCATCGACTGAAACCCGGACGTTGACGCTGACCAGATCGAGCACAAAGCGGAGTTCGACGTTGTGTCCGACATACCCGCTCACATCGAATGTGTGGGCCACGAAGCCGGCATCGCCGGTGGAGAGGGAATGGGTCTTGATCGTGTTCCACGATTGGCCGACCTTTCGCATTTGAACGTGGAGGTTGCCGACCGGGAGCACTCCTGCTTCACGTTTGATTTTGTAGTAGAGCTCAGCGTGCTCAGCTTCCGTCAGGTCGGCGCCACGCCACACACCCTTGTCGATCAGCAGGGAGATCGGGGCATTGAATACCAGGCACTTACCGGAACATCCGGAACTCTCGACACCGACGACGCCTGAAGTTGGCCCATCGCTTTCACCGATTTCCTGCCACGGTCCGCCCCAGATCAGAGTTCCCGTGTTGTTGTTGTAGGACTGTTCCGGGAACGAATCGGCATATGCCCACTCGTGTGCGTATGCGACCGGGATGGCGACAAACACGCTGAGCAGGGCTGACGCCAGGAGAATCCCCCATTTCCCCCGTGCCGTCATAGGGCACCGGCCGTCTCGGGCTCCGGCTGAACGATTGGTGAGACCCGTGCTGTGGGCAGACTGAGGACGAAACAGGTTCGACCATCCTTGCGGTGGTACTCGATCTTTCCGCCCATGTTGTCGGCCAGTTTCTCGCCGACAGCGAGCCCGATCCCGACGCTGCCTGAAAGCAGTGCTTCCTTGCCTTCGTTGACAAACCCGGCGAACAGGCGGTCCGGATTCTTCGCACCGGCTCCATCATCCTCGACAATGATCTTCACGCTCTGGCCGGTTTCGCCGGTGATAACCCTCGTCTTCGATCCGCCGTGCTTGTCTGCATTGGATAGGAGGCTCCTCACGATGTGGACTATCCGTGCCTTGTCTCCCAGGGCGAATTCCATATTCCCGGGAATGACCTCGATCTCATGGCCGGCACGTTGGGCCGGTTCGACCGCGAGCCGAATGGCATCGGCCACGTCGACCGATTCGATTTTGAACTCGGCTGCACCCGCTTCGAGACGTGCCATGGTCAACAGGTCGGAGACCATTCGGTCGAGTTCGTAGGACTCGCTGTGGATGATTTCGAGCAGTTCTTGTGTGGTCCCGGGGTCGGACACGGAGTCGCCGGTCAGCACGTGCGACATCCCGTAGATGGTGGTCAAGGGAGTCCGGAGCTGGTGGGAAATTCCGGCAATGAGGTCGTCTTTGCTCTCGCTCAGCTTCCGCTCGTATTCCAATTCCGTGCTGAGAATCCGACGCTGCTCGCGCATTTGACGTCCGACGATCCGCCGATAGGTAATGACCGCGATGATCGGTAGGAGCAGAACCACGACAAACCGGATCGCCCCGGCCACCAAACCGGCAAAGTTGTCGGTCGCGTCGATCCGGGTAATGATCTGGTCCTGTTCGATGGCGAGGAGACGGGTGAGTTCGTTGTACGCGGGCTCGAACTCATCGTTGAGGAAGGTGCGCCCCTCCAACCATTCGCCGGCGATCGCATGATCATTTATCCGGGTGGCAATGTCGACCAGAGAATCGGCCAGGGCGTCGATTTCGGATGTGTCCCGTCCCAGGGCGGTCCTCGCACCTGCGCTGACCTCTGTGAACGAAGTGATTGTCTGGGCGGCTTCAGACGCGGCGAGAAGGGCCGCTGCCGTGCTCGCGGTGCCATTTTCGACGTCTCGGGCGAAGAGAATGGCCTGGTTCGAAGCTGCCCTCAGCACTGCTGCCGACCCGAGGTTGGCGTTTGTCCAATGGAGTGCACGCGTGTTGGCAGTTACCACCCGTGTCGAGTAGGAATTCGCATAGATCACCGAAAACGCAAGCAAAACAGTGGCTGCGATGGCCCCCACCGCGAATGCAGTCCGGCGAACCGACTCCCTGGATTCGTCCATCGCCACTTATCGACAAAAACGAAAAATTCCTAAAGTGGGGTCAGGTCATTTGAGACCTATTGCGGTGGCGATTTGATCCAACCTGGGAATGGTCTCTTCAGGGCTGAGGGGACGCAGGGGGAAAACGGCCCGGTCGACACCCGCGATCGACAGCGTGTCGATCAGGTCGGGCCTCGTTCCGTAGGCGGTGATGTTGAACCCCGCCGGGTCACGCCCGCTCCTGGCAACAGCCTCCCGGACCCGGGCCACCTGGTCGACGATGTCGTGCCGGGTGGCCAGTGGGATCCATCCATCGCAGAATTCGACCATGTCGGCGATAGTCTTGGGCCCGGCGGCGCCCCCCATCAAAACCGGGGGATGCGGCTTCTGAAGTGGCTTCGGCCACGCCCAGGAGGGGTCGAGACTCAATTTGTCACCGTCATACGCTGCTTCGTCCTCGGTCCAGAGGGATTTCATCATTAAGACCTTTTCACGCAACAGCTCGCGTCGGTCGGCGTACCCGACTCCGTGGTGACCCATTTCCTCTTTGTTCCACCCGTACCCGATCCCGAATATGACTCGCCCATCGGACATCAGATCGAGGGAGGCAACCTCCTTTGCAGTCCATATCGGGTCACGCTGGGCGACGAGTGTTATCCCACTGCAAACCTTGAGAGTGGTCGTAGCGGCGGCCGCGTAGGACATTGCGACGAATTGGTCGATGGTGTGCCAGTACTCCGGGGGAAGTGGCGGTGCGTTCTCGACACCACCCCACGGTGTTGTCCGTGCTGTTGGAATATGCGAATGCTCCGGGAACCACAACGACTCGAACCCGCGAGCCTCCACCTCCCGGGCAAGAAGGTCTGGCCGAATTGCGGAGTCGGTCGGAAACATGAAAACTCCAAAGTCCATATTGTGACGGTATCGCATGTCGCTGAAGAAACACATCCACGCTCTCATATCATCAGAGGGCCCGCTCCCATTTGACCGTTTCATGGAGATTTCCCTCTATCACCCTGAGGGGTTCTTCGGGGGTGACACGCTCCGTTCCGACCGGTCGGGGGACTTCCTCACCTCTCCTGAAGTAAGCAGTGCCTTCGGCGAGACGATTGCCGCATACGTCGCGGCCGAGCACCGTCGGGTCGGTGATCCCTTCACACTCGTCGAGTTCGCCTCAGGATCGGGGTCCCTTCTCCAGCCGCTCCTTGCCACCTACCCGGTCAAGGCGATGGCAATTGAAGTATCCCCTGCGGCAAGGTCAGCGTTGGGCGCCGCCCTCCCCGATGTGGAGGTCCGGGCCAGCCTCGAAAGTCGGGAAGCGCCATATTGCGGCGTGGTGATCGCCAACGAACTGATCGACAACCTCCCGATGGCGGTTGCCCAGCGCATTGACGGCGAATGGCGTGAGCGTTATGTCGGCGTGGACGGCGATGTGCTCACCTTCGTCGACGCCCCTCCCCGGGCTTCCGTCGATGATTGGCTGGCGCGGTTTGCCGGCAATGTCCCCGACGGCGGTTGGGTCGAAGTTCAATTGGCGGCCGCCCAGTGGCTCCGAGACGTCCTGGCGATTGTCGAGAGTGGATCGATCGTGCTCATCGACTACGGTGAGACCACCGATGGCCTTCTCCCGAGACGGGACAGTGGAACACTCCGCACCTACCGGGCCCATCATCTCGGACCACACCCGCTGGATGAACCTGGTGAGACCGATATCACCGCCGACGTCAACTTCTCTGCATTGGAAGCCGTCGCCCGAGCATGCGGGGCAACGACCCGGCTGATGCGCCAGGACGATTTCCTGACCGAGCTCGGTCTGCGTGATCGGCTTTCCGCTATCCGCCGTGAGGAATTGGACGCGACACGTTCCGGCGACGAACTGTCACGACTCAAATTGCGAAGCGACAAAATCGGTATCGAGACCATCCTCCACCCGCGCGGGCTGGGCGACTTCCGCGTCTTGATCGCCTCACTCTGAGTGAGGCGCGGGAACCAATCGAACTCCGGGTGCCGTCTAACCGACATGACCACCGCCAGGGCTTCCCAGATGCTCATCTTCGCCGGGGCGCTTCTATTACTGGCCGCTTGCGGTGGTGAGGAGACGCCTTTGGACACCTCCACCACGTCGACGACTCTGATTGCAACTCCGCTCGAGCCGGAAACTACGATGCCTTCTGTGCCCACGGAGAACCCGGACACCGCGTCCAGCGCAGTCGTAGAGAAGGCGATCCTCGATCTTTCGGCGCGAACTAAAATCGCCGAGGACGACATCACCGTTGTCGTCGCCGAGGCTGTTACCTGGCCCGACGGCAGTCTCGGGTGCCCACAACCGGGGGTCTTTTACACCCAAGCTCTGGTTGATGGCTCACGAGTCCTCCTCGAGTCCGGCGGTCGGCTCTACGCATATCACGCCGGCGCCGATGGTGAGCCCTTTCTGTGTGAGTCGTCGGCCAGCAACGGGGGATACGACTGGGTACCCCCACCCGGGTTCGACACCTGAACACTCCCAATTGAAAAGGGCGCCCGGTGGGGCGCCCTTTTCATCAATTGATAGTTCCTTCGACTATTTCACCTCGCCCGAGAAGGAAGTTATCGAGGTGCCAACGAATTGGTCACTCGTTATGTAGGCGTAGTTCGTGAACTTGCCTTTCTTCACTCCCGTAGCTGAGAAGGTGATGGTGTGAGTCTCACCCGGGGCACCGGGAACGCCGACGACATTCAACTCGTCGCCTTCATTCACAAGCGTCCCTGCTCCATCGAAGTAGTAAGCCTCTCCGGCGTTGCCGAAGGCATTCTCTGCCCCGACGGTCAGGAATCCGCCATCTCCATCTCCGATGGCGCCGTAGGTGTAAGAGATATCCTCCACACCGTTGACGCCGATCCAGATCTGGAAGCTGGCAGCTTCACCGTCGCCGTAGTGCTCGACTGCTTCCCAATCGAGGATCAACCACGTCGATATCCCGTCGGTCAGCGTGGCGATTCGCATCGCACCGCCGAAGGCCGGGTTGAGGTCGGTCCAGTAGGGCGCCAACACATTGTTGGGCCGGGTCGGGTCGGGCAGGTCGGTGTTGATGAAGTCGACGTCAGCGCCGTCTCCACCGCCAACTACGGCGTAACCATTGCTGACGATCCCGATACTGGAATACGTGTCGCCTGCATAGACGAACGACGGCACGTTGTAGTTGGTGATGGTCTCATCTCCAACTCCTCCGATAGGAGCGATCCCGAATAGTGACAACGGCAGGTAGCCCGCCGGGCTCAATCCGGAAACCACCGATGGCGTCGGCGGCTCAGCCGGATCGAGTGTTCCGCTGAACACCACACCGTTACCGTTTGCCGACGCGCCAACCACAGACCCGGACACCAGGCTCAAGATGCTGGGCAGGGTGTCTGTGACGGTCGTTTCTGCAGCCTCGAACGAGTCGTTAGTCACCGTGATCGTGCAGGTTGTGTTTGCACCCCTGGCGAAGGTCGCCGGCTCACATGTCTTGGTCGCGCTCGCCGCAAGCGGTTCGCCACGAACAATCGTGACCGGGAAAGTCAGAGTCTGGCCCTTGGCCGTGAAACTGACCCGTCCCATTCGGGTCTCTCCGATCGGTACATCCCTGGCGTCCACGGTTATCGAGAACGTTGCCTGACCTTGACCGTTCACACTGACGTGCTTGGGAACGGTGATCTTCAGGTCTGAAGGCGCCGAGACAGATGTCTGCCACTTGACGCTGCCTGACAGGTTCCCGGTGATCGTCCTTTCGACCGTGATCAAGCCGGGCATGTCCGGGATGAACAGGCTCGGGTAGTTGGCTTCCCAGAGACGGTCTTCCAGCGCCAGATAGTTGGCTCCAGTGTCGTCCATGGTGAATCCGGGGCTACCCGCCCTGGTCAGGTCGATACGACCCGAACCCATGTCAAAGGCGTCGGCCTGGGTGGTGCCGTCTTCCTTAGTCACGCCGTCGACCACGGCTGTGGTCATCAGCGCCGACCTGATCTGACCCGGGGTCCAGTCAGGATGGAGTGCCGTGACCAACGCGGCCGCACCTGCGTTATGAGGCGACGACATGGATGTGCCCTGGATCGACTGGAACAGCTGTCCGGGCAAACCACCTTCGGTGGTTGTCGGCATCGGGCTATGTCCTGCAAGGATCTGCACACCAGGCGCTGTGACGTCTGGCTTGCTTACTCCGAGCGACTGGCCGGGGCCACCACGAGAGGAGAAGGCTGCCATCTTGTCGCCTTGCACTTCGGTGGCAGTTCCATCGGTGAAGGTGGCAGTCACTCCTGAATGGGCGGCCATAAAGTCGAGCAACTCGGCTCCGGCGTCGTTCTCCAGGTGGACGCTGGGGATGAAGTGGTTGTCCGTCGCCAGTCCTTGCAGGGTCGGGTTGTAGAGCAGTAGCCCGCCCGCTCCGCCTTCGCCGACGTTGAAGCTCTTCTCCACCCTGGCAATTACGCCTCGCTCACAGATCACGATCTGTCCGCTGAAGGTTCCAGCGGGGAACGGTGTATTACACATCGGGTCCCCGAAGTCGCCCGCGAGGACTACGTCGGTCGGAGTGTCGATTCCGGCGGTCACCGTGGCGCCGGTGAGTTCGAGCGAGTCTCCGCCAGCTTCCAACGTCACTGTGCTGAGGAAGTGACGGTCGGACGTACTGGCGCCGACTGTCATCGTCCATGGCTCGCGGTGATCGGTGGTGTCGGCCCCGGGTCCGGCGTTTCCTGCTGACGCAGAAACCACCACGCCGGCGTCGTATGCGGCCAGGAAGGCGAGTGACACGACATCGGTGTATGGGGAGGAACCACCCGAAATGGAGAAGTTGATGACATCAACTCCGTCGAGGATTGCCTGCTCCACCGCCGCGGCCGAGTCGGATCCGAAACACCCGTCGTTGCCGCAGACGCGATACATGATCACGTGGGCGCGGGGAGCGATACCGGAGACGGTTCCGCGATCGACGCCGAGAAGGGTCGCCTGCACTCCGCCGTTGCCGGCAGCGGTGCTGGTCGTGTGGGTCCCGTGGCCGTCGGAGTCTCGTGCCGAAACGAACTCGGTTGGGAGGAAACCGACCACGGCGGCGTAGGTGTCCAGGAAGTTGTATGCACCGATCAGCTTGTTGTTACAGGTGAACGGTGCATCGTTCGGATTGGCGGCTGTGTTGCCGAAGTCACAGGTGTCCTTGACCCCTGCCGATCCGAACCCGTTCGATCCGGGCACCGTCGGTGGCGCCGGGTATGCGCCGCCAACCGCGCTGGGATCGGCGAACGATGGATGCTCGGGCCAGATGCCGGTGTCGAGAACGCCAACAATGACGCCCTCACCCGCGTTCTCCTGCCCTCCGAGCTGACTCCATGCAGTCGGTGCTCCGATGAATTCGGGGCTGACGTTTGTGTCAGGAGTCTCGAGTGTGTCAGGTAGGACTGCCACGACTCCGGGGATCCGGCGGAGTTGGCCGATCTCCTCGACCGTGATGGTCATCGTGACCGCATTGAGCGCAACAGTGAAGTCATCCTTGATGTCGGCGCTGGGAGCAAGACGCTCTGCGTCCTTCTTGAACTGTGCCTGTTTGCCGTCGAGGTACTGGGTGTAATCCCGAGATGCCTTCGAGTCCGGATTGAGATCCTTCTTGGTGACTCTTGGGCTGGTCGCCGGTATTCCGGCAACCCCACCGTCGTATGAGGCCAATGGGTCATCGGCCAGTTGGACGATCACACTCACGGTCTCACCAGACTTGGCGTTTTCGGACTTGAAGTGGCTCTCGGCCGTCAGCGGGGTGGCGGTGAAGTCTGCTTCACCTTCCGCCCCGGCGGGTACCGCCAGAGCCAAAGCTGTCAACAGTGCTGTCAACAGCGCAATGTATTTTTTGGTCACGCATCCTCCCGATGCCAGTGCTTCCGATGGACTCGACTCGGGAGATTGCTCCCGTGGTCCTCCACGCTTGTGACTATACATATCGCATACGGCGCGTGTCGAACGCGGTGAGTAGCTTGATTCACGTGGCGCGCCATGAGTCGTGAGGACTATGGTTATGCACGTTCGGTGACTCGCCGAATCGAAGTACGCAATTTGGGAGGACGGAGTGAAGAGACTCCTCATCGTTGCCTTGGCCTCTGTCACTGCATTTGCCATGGCACTTCCTGTAATCGGACAGTCCGAATCGGCCCGCTCGCCTCAGGGGGTATCAGGGTCGGCAGTGGGCGGTCCGGTGGATCTGGACCAAGAAGCACGCCTCTTTGTCCAACTGGATGAACCATCCGTATCTGAGTTTGTTGCGAGCAGCGACTCCGAGCCATCGGCAGGTGCCCAGAAGGCTCAGGCCAACAGGGTCAAAGCCCAGCAGGACAAGACAAGGGCTGAAGTCGAGGCCGCTGGCGCTGACGTTGTCAGCAAGCTGGTGGTCGGTGCCAATGGGTTTGTGGTCAACGCCACTCTCCGCAGCATCCCGCAACTCGAGGCGCTGTCAGGTGTGAAGAGCGTGGCCCGGGTCACGGTGTTCAGTCCGAGTAATGAGACAAGTGTCCCGTGGATCGGCGCTCCGGCCGTATGGGATTCCGGCTACACCGGCACCGGCATCAGCGTCGGCATCATCGACACCGGAATCGACTACTACCACGCCAATTTTGGCGGCTCCGGCGATCCGGCGGACTTCGCCGCCGATGATGGTCTCGACCTCTCGGACGGCAACTTTCCCAATGTAAAGGTCTTAGGTGGATGGGATTTCGTCGGGGACGACTACAACGCAGACCCGACATCGGCGACATATCAGCCGACCCCTCATCCCGACCCTGACCCACTCGACTGTCAGGGCCACGGCTCCCACGTGGGTGGATCGGCCGCGGGGCTTGGCGTGCCCGGGATCATCGGTCCTGGAGTAGCGCCAGATGCAGACGTATACGCGCTCCGCGTATTCGGATGTGACGGATCGACCGATGTCGTTTCCGCAGCACTCGAGTGGGCGATGGACCCCAACGGCGACGGATCGATGGATGACCATCTCGACGTGATCAATATGAGTCTTGGATCTCCCTTTGGTTCTCCCGACGATCCTTCGGCTATTTCGACGGCGAATGCCGTTGCCGCGGGAGTGGTTGTCGTCGCATCCGCCGGTAACGAAGGCGACGCGGCATATGTAACCGGCTCCCCGGCGATTTCGCCGAACGCCATCTCCGTGGCGGCGTCCGTGGATGGCGGATACGCGATCCTCGGTATCAACTACACCGTCGATGGCGGGGACCCCGTTCCTGTCGAGGCAGCCGAAGGCGGGTTCACCCCACCGCTGGCATTAGTCGGGCCGGTCATCGGAAACGTGGTCACGTTGGTCGACGGCGTCGGTGATACCAATGACGGTTGTGAGCCTGCGGCCAACGCTGCCGACATCGCTGGCAATATCGCTCTTGTCGAGCGTGGCATCTGTGATTTCGTCGTCAAGGTGGCCAACGCCGAGGCGGCCGGCGCCATAGCGACCATCGTCTTCAATGATGCCGCTCGTGGTGATGCGCTACTCAACATGGGCGGAAGCGGTTCGTTCAACGCCCCATCTGTGTTCGTCGGGCATACCGACGGCCAAGCGATGTCAGATGCCTACACGAGTGGGTCGGTAGTCGAGGCGACGTTGTCGGCCGACATCCTGATTCCCAAGCCTGAGTTGGCTGACACCCTGGCTGACTTCACTTCACGCGGTCCTGGTTTCGCCAACACGTTCAAGCCTGACGTTGCGGCCCCGGGATTCGGGATCAACTCAACCAATGTCGGTACTGGAACCCTCGGTGGGCTCAACAGCGGTACATCGATGGCGTCTCCACATGTCGCCGGTATGGCGGCGCTGTTGCTCGACAAGGATTCGTCGCTGTCTCCCGCCGCGGTTAAAGCATTGATCCAGAACTCGACAACTCCGGCGGTTGGGGATTACCCCCTGGCGCGTCAGGGTGTCGGAGTGGTTCACGTCGATGTCGCGGCCGAGCTCGGCAGTTACGCGATGCCGGGCGGCTTGAGCTTCGGACGGGTTGACTCACGCACTCCGTCAACCGTGACTCGTGAGGTTGAAGTAACCAACATGACCGGTTCTGCGCAGACTTACACGATTACCCATGAGTCTCTCCACGGGGTGGCGGGCGTGACGGTGGCGTCCCAGAGCAATCTGGTGACGGTCGGGGCTCACTCCTCGAAGACCGTCAGGGTAGGGATCACTGTCGACCCCGCGGCGATGACGCCGGATGACAACTTCTTCAGTCAGACTGAAGTCGACGGTTGGTTCGTCTTCACCAGCAGTAGCGACACGCTGCGTGTCGGCTATCTGGGAGTGGTAGACCCGGGTGCCGGCGTGGATGCCGAGGGCATCCTCAACAACGTCGTGGTCTCCAACAATTCGCAGAGCGATGGTGTCGCCGAAGGGTTCACGCTTATCGGTCAGGGCGCCGGCACGGATGCCTTCAGCATCTCGAAGTTGGGTGCACGCACTCATGACCTCTACGGGTTCCCGGTAGTCGAGTTCGGGTTTGAAACGGGGGCCTCATGGCCAACCTTCTCTCCCTACGAGATGGACATCTACATCGATGATGACCCGGCGACTGATTGCGACGGTTTCGGCAACGAGACCGTAATTGTTGCCGCTGATCTTGGTGTCCTGACAGGTGGGGATCCAACCAGCACGGTCGTCACAGGGGTGTTCAACCTGTGCGATGGATCGTTCCCGCTCGATTTCTTCGCAGGGATCGACTACAACGATGGTGTCGGGGTGTTGACCGATGATCCTGCCCTTGTATTCCCATACGACGGCGATGGCGTGTTCTCCTACGAGGCATACACCTTCGACTACTACACATCGGGCATCGACTTCGTGGGTGGATCGGTCGATCTGGGCGCTGGCCCATCGGCTGCCGTTCCCTCGGTGGCCGTTGCGGCGAGTAGCAATGCAGCCATTGGAACGATCGGAAACGGCCAGATGCTGTGGCTTTTCCCCAACAACAGCGCCGGTGACCAGGCACGCATCGTCCGGGTGAAGGACCCGCGCTGGTTGCGTCTGCCCTTCTAGTCGACGCCGACCGTCTAGCTCGGAAAGGGAGCCTTCGGGCTCCCTTTCTTCTTGCTCACCAACGGTTTCACCGCTAGGAATTGAGGACCGGGGTACCTCGAAGCGGCTCGCCTACGCCGCAGACGAGCCAACGCCCGTTTTCCCCAGCATGGACTCTGATCAGCGAGTCGTCGCCCTGATAGAAAATGACATACCCGGGAGTTATGACCTGGAGTTCGGCACCCCCGGTTCCGCAACCGAGGCCACCCGTCGGCCAATCGACACTCATAGACCCGGCATAGGTCGCGCCAAGTTCACCGGCGATGGCTTCGACCAGCCCGTCGGGAGCGGTATCTCCGTTTTGGAACCAGTCGGGCATGGCGGTGAGGTCGACGTTCGGTGCCTTTGGTGGTGGTCTCACGATGGTGGTAATGGGCGGGGAGTCCGATCCTGCCCCGTCGCTGGTGGAGTCAGCCCCACAGGCTGCGAGGGATAAGACAAGGCAGGCCAGGATAGTTTTATTCAGTCGCACCGTTCTCTTAGACGATAGGTGATAGTGTCGGGTTCCCCGCCAGCACCGAGGTTTTAGCTTCACCCCCTGCGGGGTAAGCGGCCCACTCCAGTAAAATCAGGGAGATATGAACAACCTCAAGACCGTTGGTTTGCTTGCCGTTATGAGCGTGCTCGTCGGGCTCCTGGTCTATTACGTCCTCGATCAGAGTTTCCTGGTGATGATGCTCGTCGTGGTTGGCTTCAACTTCGTTTCCTACTTTTTCTCCGACAAGATGGCAATTGCAGCGACGCGTGCCAAACCGGTCGAAGAGCATCAGCTGCCCCAGGTCTACTCGATCGTGCGCAACCTCACCATGAGAACCGGGTTGCCGATGCCCCGGATCTATGTGATCGAGTCGCCCCAGCCCAACGCCTTTGCGACAGGGCGCAATCCTAAGAATGCAGCGGTAGCTGTTACGACAGGGATCCTCCAGATGCTGACCAACGACGAACTCGAGGGCGTGCTCGCCCATGAGTTGGCCCATGTCGCCAATCGCGACATCTTGATCAGCTCGATTGCGGCGATGATGGCGGCGGCCCTTTCTCTTTTCGCCCGGATCTCGTTGTTTACCGGCGGAGGCGGGCGAGATCGAAACAACCCGATCGGTGCGATCGCATCGATCCTGGCCATTGTCCTTGCTCCTGTTGCGGCGATGCTGATCCGCGCCGCCATCTCGCGCACCAGGGAGTTTCAGGCTGACGAGTCGGGAGCCGAGATCACCGGGCGGCCACTCCAGCTTGCGTCGGCATTGGAGAAGATCGCCGCTGGCACGGCAAGGATCCCGATGGTGGTGAACCCGGCGACCAGCCAGCTGTTTATCGACAATCCTCTCAAGGCGCTGCGGGGTAGCGGCATCACCAACCTCTTCAGCACTCACCCTCCCGCTGAACAAAGGATTGAGCGTCTCACCAGGATGGCCTCGGGCATCAGGTAGGGCTCCCCCGAGTATCGATTCGGCTCCCGTTTGGTTAATATTCCGCCTCCCGTGTCGTGTGGTGTTTTGCTGCGCGATTCGCGGCCATGCCGGGATGTCCGAGCGGCCAAAGGAAGCAGACTGTAAATCTGCCGGCTTACGCCTACGGAGGTTCGAATCCTTCTCCCGGCACTGCCTGGCTGCGTCAGGTCGATGAAGCTCCGCTTCGTCAGCCGGGGTGTGGGTGGATACAATTCAGCACCCGGCCTCCTTAGCTCAGTTGGTAGAGCGCTTCCATGGTAAGGAAGAGGTCATCGGTTCAAATCCGGTAGGAGGCTCGTCTCTCGCCGAAGGCGAGAGATTGCAGTTGGCTTTGCCAACTGCCGCAGGTTGGAGAATGCAAGCATTCTCCTGCTCTCGCCTCGTGGCGAGAGACTGTTGGAATAAGGCTTTTGGGAGAGGCAGGAGAATCGTCGGAGCGCTGCAGAGCAGGGCGGAGTCGATTTCTCCAACCTCGAGCGAAGCCGTGTGATGAGTGTTTTCAGGAGAGGCAGGAGTTTTGCCGGAGGCAAAATCTCCAACCTCGAGCGAAGCTCGAGGCGGCGTAGCTCAGTAGGTGAGAGCGCTCGACTCATAATCGAGAGGTCGGCAGTTCGAGTCTGCCCGCCGCTACATCGGAAGCCGGGCGTAGAGTCCGGGAAGACGACGAAGGAAAAGGACAAGGACCAGAGGATGGCTAAGGCGAAGTTTGAGCGGAATAAGCCGCATGTGAATGTTGGGACTATGGGTCATATTGATCATGGGAAGACGACGTTGACTGCTGCGATTACGAAGGTGTTGTCGGACCGGGTTGGTGGTTCG